>NZ_JBJJXH010000004.1:0-210354 GCF_045504005.1 Campylobacter canis
AACATCTAAAAACAGGCACAATGATGGATATGTATAAAAACAGATGGAGTCTTAGAGGTAGGATTTTTGGACTGATTTCCGCCTTTAGAAATTCTTGCAGGATGTTTGTGTTTGGGTTAAATTAAAATCAAGTAATATTTACATCAATTTCTTAAATTTTAAAAGATATAAACAAACAATAAAGCAGATAACAAACGAAAAAATAACAGTTATTTTGTAGCCAACTAAAGAAGCGATAACAAAGCCAAGGGCAAACGACAAATACTGAAATAACATACTTATGCTACTTTGCAAGGCGCACTCGCTTACCGGAGATTTTGTGGCTTTGCTCATTATCATAGTTGAGATGCTTACGGCGCCTATAGTATATACGGCAAAGCAAATTTGACACACAAGGATTAATATTATTAAATTCGCATATCCTAAAATCGGCAAAAGTAGTGTTAAAATCCCAAAAGCTTGAATAGGCATAGCCAAAATCATAGTCTTAATATTGCCTAATTTGTTTATAAGATAGCTTGCCGTAATGCTACCTATGATAACACCGCAAAGCCCGTATATGTGCACTACTTTGCCTATCTCGTCAAGACCTCGTCCGCTATCGACAAGTATAGGATTGATTAGTCCAAAAGACATGCACACTCCGATGCCTTGTATCATCAGCACACTTAGCCAAAATTTCTTATCTTTGAAAAACAACGCCATACTTTTAAAGCTAACTCTATTTTGCCCTCTTTCAAGTTCTCTTGGTCGCTCTTTAAAAGTTGCAATCATAAAAAGAGCAACAATGGTAAGAAATATCAAAAATATAGTTGAAGCTTTCCAGCCAAAATTTGAATATATGATCAGCGTAACGCCTGTTCCTAAAACATGACCTATGAAATTTCCGCTAGCGGCTAGCGAATTTGCGCCTGCTAAATTTTGAGGAGTTGAAATTTTAATAATTAAAGCACTTGAAGCTATAGCCGAAGTGGCGGACAAAAAGCCAAGCATACCCGCCATAGCAAGAATAAAGCTCAAATTTTCTCTCACGTTTAAAAATGCAGTTATCCCAAGAGATACTATCATTAGCATTAAGACAACCGTAATAAAATTTTTATAAACTCCGCCCATTTTTGCAACTGCAAATTCTACAAACGGAGCCCACAAAAATCTAAACCCGTAAAATAAACCTATAAAATATACTGCGCCTATCTTTTCTAAGCTAAGTCCGTCTTGTCTAAGTATAGCCGCCAAGCTTTCGGAGAAAAAACCAATGCTTATGTATTGAGCCATATTCAAGCAGACTATTAAGAAAGCGATTCGGGCTTTGAAATTTAAAATTTTAATAGGCAAATTCAAAGCCCTGCCTTATAGATAGCTTAAATTTTATGCGCAAGATAAGGTCGTATTGGCAATTTATTAAGCATACCTTGGCCAAAGTGCAATTTATTAAATTTTTATTACGCATCTTTATTTTTAGCATGCCAAATTTTTACATTCTGCTGAGCTTGCCACATATTGTAGTATCTGCCCTTGTAGCTTAATAGCTCTTCGTGAGATCCTTTTTCGACCAAATTTGCATTGTCAAATACTAAAATTTGATCCGCTCCTACGATGGTAGATAGCCTATGAGCTATTACTATGACGGTTTTATCCTTTACTAAAGTATCAATCGCCTTTTGCACCGCAAGCTCGCTTGCAGTATCAAGAGCCGCCGTAGGCTCGTCTAAAATAACTATAGGAGCGTCTTTTAGTATCGCTCTGGCTATGCTGATACGTTGCTTTTCTCCGCCTGAAAGATTCCCTCCTATGTCGCCGACTCTAGTTTCATAGCCGTCCGGAAGCCTTGTGATAAATTCATCGCAAAGTGCGGTTTTGGCTGCATTTCTTACTTCTTCGTCGCTTGCATTTGCTCTACCCATACGGATATTATTTAGCACCGTATCGTCAAATAAATAGACATCCTGAAAGACTACGGATAGACACTTCATAAGCTCTTCTTGTTTTATATGTCTTATATCCGTTCCGCCTATCTTTATCTCGCCTTTTTGTGCATCTGAATATCGCATAAGCATCTTTATCGCTGTTGTTTTACCGCTTCCGGAGGCTCCTACTATAGCGGTCATGCTTTTAGCGGGAATTTTAAAGCTGACATTATTGAGAGAATTTTTATCGGCACCAAAATAGGCAAAATCAACTTTATTAAATTCGATATCAAATTTATCGGGTATCGCTATGGGCGGATAAAATTCAAGCTCTTTCATGTTTAAAATTTCTTTCGTTCGCCTAAAGCCGTTTTCACTAAGATCAAATACACTAGCTACTATTAAAAGGATAGAAAACGGCTCATTTAGTCTTGGAAGTATGACAAGCAATGCCGCAAATAGACCAAGTGAAATTTCACTATTTATATTTAGATAAACTCCCGTAAAAACCGCTATCAAAGTAGTAAATATAATCAAGCTTCCCGTTAGCAAAGTTGGTAAATTTGAGCCTTTCATTTCATTAAGCTGAATTTGTCTTACGTTTGCTATCTCTTTTTGTAGCTTTTGTGAATTTTTGCCGATCAAATTTACCGAGCGAAGCACTCCTATACCTTGGATATATTCTATTATGCTTGATTCAAGAGTTGCATTTGCATCCGTGAATATCTTTTTATCCTCTACCGCCATCTTACGTTTTAGCTTATAAAGCGGTATAACAAGCGGCAGTATAAAAATAAGTATAAGGGCGATCTTGAAATTTGCAAAAATAGTAGCGATGATGACAAAAGAGCAGATTAAAATCGGCTCTAAAAACATAAGAGGTATCATGTTCATAAACATTACGGCAGAATCAACATTGCTTGCAAATACCGCATTTAGTTCGCCGGTTTTATATTTAGCTAGGCTTTCAAGAGGTACTGAGGTTAGCTTCTTGCCAAGCTTTAAGCGAAGATCGTATCCTACATCCACAAAGGTGCCGGCATGATCGTAATAAGAGCTTTTAAATTTGGCTATCATAAACACTATAAGTAGCGCTACCATGGATAAAGCAACGAAATTTAAAGAGCTTTTATCTCCATGATAAGCAAAAACAAGCAGAGGGTAAAATAAACAAAGCAAAACGGCTTGAGTTGCTATTGCTATTACGCCGGAGTAAAGACTATTTTTATACTCTTTTTGATACGAGCCTGCAATCTCTAAAAACATATTATAAAGCTCTTTGATAGAGGCGAATTTTACATTATTGCTCATGATTTGCCCTTTTATATATGTTCCAAATTTGAGTTTGCGTATAACTATCCCAGAGCTTGGCATATAAACTATTATTTGATAAAAGCTCTTCGTGAAGCCCTTTTTCTGCGACTTTCCCTTTATCAAAGACTACTATTTGGTCGGATTTTTTGATAGTTGATAGGCGGTGAGCTATTATAATTACGGTTTTGCCTACTATGAGATTTGAAATGGCCTTTATGATCTTTTCTTCATTTTCGGGATCTGCAAATGCCGTAGCTTCATCAAGCACTATTATGGGAGCGTCTCTTAATATTGCCCGAGCTATGGTTATGCGTTGCTTTTGCCCTCCGCTTAAATTCGTACCCCTATCGCCGCACAGGGTATCGTATCCATTTGGCAAAGCATCTATAAACTCATCGATTTGCGCCGCTTTAGCTGCATTTATCACCTCATCTTTTGTAGCGCTCGGCTTTGCCATTGATATATTTTCATAGATGGTGTCGTTAAATAAAAACGTATCTTGAAATACAAAAGAGACAAAATTCATAAGCTTCATAGGCTCAATTTGCCTTACATCAACTCCGCCTATTAAAATTTCACCATTACAAACATCCCAAAAACGAGGGATAAGCTGTGCCGCCGTGCTCTTGCCCGCACCGCTTGGACCAACGAGTGCCGTTACGCTTCCTGCATCAACCTTAAAACTAACATCCTTAAGAGCGAATTCCTCTCTTGTTTCGTATTTAAAACTTACATTTTTAAATTCTACCGAGCTATCCTCCGGCTCTTTGAAAGAATCTGAAATTTTAAGAGGTTTTATGTCTAAAATTTCTAAAATTCCGCTTGCTGCGGCTCTTGATTGTTGAACAAAATTATTTACCCACATAAGCGGCATCATAGACTCTATAATGCCTGCCGCAAGTATCAATACTCCGATAAATTTACCAAATTCCAAGCTGCCGTTTATATAAAAATAACTACCGGCAACGCCTACTACAACAATAGTTATAATAGGACTGGCTAGCATTATAGCAACTCTTGAGGCTGTGGTAGTAAGTGCTATCCACTCTTTAAGACTCTTGCAGTATGCATTGAGAGCATCGTTGTAGCGCTTAAAAGAGCTAGCTCCATCACTAAATGTTCGAACTACGGGCATAGCTTGAACAAATTCTATTATGGAAGCGTTTATAAGAGCTTGATTGTCGTCATACTCTCTTCTGTATTTTTCATTATCTTTAAACGCTAGACTCATAAATGCCGCACTTGCAAAAACTAAAGCCAGACTAAGCGATAAAAGCCTCAAATCAAAAAATCCAAGCGCGATTAAGCACGCTACGGGAGTAATAGCTACTCTTGCCAGCATAGGAGTAGTATCGGCTACAAACGAGTGCAAGTTTTTTACATCGTCCAGCATATTTTTTTTAAGCCTTCCGCTTCCTTTGGTTATAACTTCACCAAAAGGAATTGCGGCTATATGCTCAGAAAGTCTGGTTCGTAAAATTTGTTCCAGTCTAAAAGCGGCTACGTGAGAAGTCTTAAAAGCGTTTGAGCGGAAAAGATATTCTGCTATTATAAAGCCTGCTCCAATATACATCAGAGTGTAATTTACTTCGCCTTTGGCAAGAGACGATACTACAAAAGCAAAGGTGCTAAAAGCTAGCACGTAACAAATCGAAGCGATGCCTGCAAGTATCATTGCAAGCCTTATATCTTTTATAACCGGATTCATAATCCTAGTTAAAATTCCTTGCTTCTCTTTCATGACAAATTCCTTGATTTTGGTTATACAAAGTTAAAATTTAGGCTTAAGTTTTTAAGCCTAAATTTGAGAGTTTAAATCCTAAAAAGAGTATCTTACGCCCATGCCAAATCTTCTTGGATCACCGAAGTGATTCATACCCGATATTCCTCCGTGATGCATAAATGTTACCACATGAGAATTGTTTGTGATATTTGTTATGTATCCGTAGATGTCAAATGCCTTGAACCTATAGCCGGCTCGAATGTCCGCCGTCATCCAAGATTTTTGTTTAAATTTATTTTCCGCATCAAAATACTTATCACCATTACCTCTTAGATCAAGCCTTGTATAAATTCCACTTGGATGAGTGTAAGCAACACCTAGGTTAAAAGTGTAGTTTGGAGTATTCTCTATCCTTTTATTAACTGCGTTTGGATACTGGATATTTTCTTTGTATTTAGTTTTATTTATACCAAACGCTCCGCTTATATCAAGCTCGCTACTAACTCTATAAAGAGCTTCAAGCTCTATTCCATCGCTTTTTGCTTTACCTCCGTTGCTTGTAATAAATATTCCTCCCGGTAGGATTGAGTATAGATGTATGTCTTTTATATCCATATGGAATGCGGAAAGACTGAATCTAAGGCGATTGTCAAAAGCATTTCCGCGAAGACCTATCTCATAGTTGTAGCTCTTTTGTGCATCAAAGGCTTGCTCTTTTATGAATGCATAGTAGTTGTGTCCGCCGGCCAAATAGCCTTGAGAGTATGAAACAAAAGCGCTTAAATCATCGTTTATCTTATATGTCAATCCCGCCTTTGGAAGGAATTTATTCCATGACTTGCCGTCTTTTAAGGTATTGATAGGAGCTCCTTTAGACATGCCAAGAGGTGTCATGAAAGCTGCCATATCTATATCTTTTTTGATCTTTTGAAATCTTCCTCCAAGAGTTAGTAAAAAACTATCGGTTAACTCATAGCTTCCCTGTCCGAATACAGCAGCGGTATCTGCTTTGATGGTTGCGGGAGCATCCATCTCCATCTTCATTCCGCCTTGATTAAACTGCTGTCCCATTCTTTTATTTTGAGTCTTTTCTCGCTCAAAATAAAGACCGCTTACCCACTTAAATTTATCTGTATTTATACTGTTTAGTCTAAATTCTTGCGATAAAGTGTCTAAATGCACATCTTGAAATTGGATTAAGCCGTTAGAAGGAAGCGACGGTGCATAAGTAAAGTCGCTATCGTAAATTCCGCTTGCCTTTGATTTCTTATGAGTGGTAACGGACGAAAATTTAACTCTATCAAACTCATAATCAACTCCAAGCGCCTGAGAAAATGTCTTAACTAAACTATCGGTAGGCACTTCAAAATTTGCTCTTTTGGCATCTTTTAAATTTATAGTGCCAAATAGACCTGTGCCGCCCCTATAAAAATACTCTTTGCTTCTTTCTTCAACCAAGGTTAATCTTGCAGTCAGCCTGTCGGTAGGCTTAACCGTAACGGTTGCGTCAAATTTATGATCGTTTGTTTTGTTTGCTTTTTTATCGCCGTTATATTCGTTTTTTATCCAGCCGTCATCTTTTGAAGCGTATCCTCCGACATTTAAAAACAAAATATCATTTATTAAGGCACCGTTTGCGTTAAAATTTCCCATCATATAGTTATATGAACCGTATTCGCTTCCCACGGCACCGCTCCACTCGTTCTTAGGCTGTTTTGATACTACGTTTACAACGCCTCCGATCGAGTCTTTGCCATAAATTGTGCTTTGAGGACCGCGTAAAATTTCAACTCTTTCGACATTATTTAAAATAGAGTTATAATTGCCCATGTTGTTACTGCTGGCGATACCGTCTATATATACGGTAATAGGGTTTGAATTGGTAAAATCGGAGTGATTTATACCGCGAAAATTTACTCTTGTTTTATATATAAAATGCTCGGCACTTAGGTTTGGAATCTGACGCATTATACCATCGGTATCTTTAATGCGTTTTTCTTCTATCTCGTTTTCATCTATGACACTTACGCTTTGAGGGATATCTTTGATATTCTCTTCCATTTTATTTGCCGATACCGTTACTTCTTTTAGCGAAATATTATCGGTTGCAAATAAACAAGTACTTGCCATAACAGAGATAATGCCTATAAATTTTATATAACCTGAACTCATGTAACACTCCTTAAAATTTATTCAAGCTTAATACTACTATAATTTGATAATTATTACTATTACTTTATTAATGGCAGAGGGATTAAATTTAACGATGGAGGGATTTTATGAGTAGCTTCCCCGAACTTGAGAGATTTTTTAACGAAACATGGGGTAATAACGAGAGATGCTTAAAGGAGTTAAGTATAAAAACCAATGATATGGTTTTAAATACTCAGATATTTAATAACTCAAACGGTTTTGGTTATGGAATATTTGACATGTATTTTGATGATGATAAGGTATTTAATTCCGCTGATATAGGCAAATACTCTTTTATGTATTTTAATACAGGAAATAGTTCGGTTTGTATGAACAGTCAAAGTGCCAATGATGGTATATTTAGACCAAATGATGCTTGGATAGGAGTTATAAAAGAGCCTTTTAGGGGCAGGGTTGTTTATGAGCGTAAAAAACGCTTTAAAAGCCAGTGCATTTTTATGGATAATAATTTAATAAAAGATTTTCCAATATTTAACGAAATAGAAAAATCCGAAACTATAAGCATTAAAGCAAGCTCTACGAATTTAGCACAAAAACTTATTCTCAAGGATTTAGAAAATTCTCATATATATAGAGATAAAATGAGGGAAATTTTTATTGAGTCTAAAATTTTAGAGATGATATATAAAAGTTTCTCAACTTCTGATAATTGTGATTGCTGTAAAGGACTAAATTTATGCGACCGTGATATAGCCGCTATAAAAAAGGCTAAAGAAATTTTGCTCAAAAATATGTCAAATCCGCCATCCATCAAAGAATTTGCCAAAATTTGTGCTATAAATGAATTTAAGCTAAAAAGAGGCTTTAAACAGTATTTTGGCATAACTATCTATGGGATGCTACAAGAGGAAAGGCTTAAAAGTGCCAAGGAGCTTTTGTTAAGAAATGATGTAAGCGTAAAAGAGGCGGCTAGCATTGTCGGATACAGATCTTTGGCGCATTTTAGTAAAATTTTTAAAGAAAAATTTGAAGTACTGCCAATTGAAATTTCAAGGCATAATAAATTTTGGATTTAAAAAACTATAAAATATCTTGCATATGCCAAGCTCTTTTGGACTTGCGTTAAAGAAAATATGTTTCTTTACAACTCTAAGCTACCGGCTTTATACCTGCTTAGATAGTTTTTAGTATATTAGAATTGTAAAAAAAAGACTATATTTTTGTTTATTCATCCATTCGGAATTTGTCAATCTTTGATTATTTCTGCTTATAATGCGTCCCGACCTGTAAAATTTGTACGCTATTATCTCTTATTCTATAAACTATTCGATTTTTAATATCTATCCTGCGAGAGTAGCAACCTGCCAAGGCACCTTTTAGAGTTTCCGGTTTACCAAGATTACTATCGTTTTCATTTCTGGCTATATCCTTAATAAGAGTATTGATTTTTGCCAATATTTTCTTATCTTTGATTAGCTCTAAATAATCACTCCAAGCATCGGGATAAAACTCTATATTAAGCATTGTCTAATGCCTCAAGCTCATCTATACTTTTTCTTATCATCTTTACTTTTTTATTGTCTATGTTATCTAATATATTTTTTAGATACTCCGTATTACTATCGCTATAAAATTCATCATTTGCGGTAGTGATAGGGAATGGAATTTTACGCTTATTAATAGACTGCTTTAAAAACAATTTTAAAGCGGTACTTAGATCAAGTCCCATATCCTTAAATAAATTCTCGGCTTCGGTTTTTAGCTCTTTATCAACTCTAAACTGTATAAGTGTAGTCATTTGTATTTCCTTTGTATTTATTTGTATACAATTATAGCATAAGTAAATTTAAGTAGTGCTATTTTTTAGGCTATTGCTTCGTTTAAAAATGTATTCTCTTTTTTAGTAAAAATGCACATAACCGTTTTTTACATACTTTTAACTTCCTTTTACCATACTTTCACCTAATTTTATTAGGTGACTAATTAGGTGACTAGCCCTTTGGTTACTTACCTTAAACCCTTATCTATATTGACTTAAAACGATATGGTTCGGCTTCTGGTGAACCCACCATCTTATAATTTACTCATCTTTTAAATTTCCAAATCGTCAAAAAATATTTTTGTATTTGTTGTTTACAATAAGTCTTTTAAGCTAATTCTTATCCATTAGTAACTTTTTATATAAAAATATTGGAAGTAAAATTGATATTTTTATATAAAAATTTATTAATAAATATTATCCAGTTATCCGAGTATTTAAGTTTGAGTAATATAATTTTCTTGTTAAATTCTACTAAAGGAGATTGTGTTATGGTTAAACTGCAAGATAAATATCAGCTGTTTATAAATGGCGAATTTGTGCCTGCTAGCGACGGTGCAACTCTGGATACTTTTAATCCCGCAACAGGCAAGAAATTAGCCTCAATAGCCGATGCAGCTAAAAAAGATGTCGATGCTGCGGTAAAGGCTGCAAGAAAGGCGTTTGAGACGTTTAGGCGCTCAACCGTAGCGGAGCGCTCAAAAATTCTTTTAAAAATCGCAGATATTATAGATGAAAACAAAGAGTTTTTGGCGACTGTTGAAACTATGGAAAACGGTAAGCCGATTCGCGAGACTATGAACGTAGATATCCCTTACGCAGCAGAGCATTTTAGGTATTTTGCCGGCGTTATACAAGCTGAAGAGGGAAGTGCAAATGTCCTTAACGAAAAGCAGCTTTCCGTGATCTTGCGGGAGCCTATCGGAGTTGTGGGTCAGATAGTCCCTTGGAATTTTCCGTTTTTGATGGCGGCATGGAAGCTGGCTCCCGTTATCGCAGCTGGCGATACCAGCGTGTTTAAGCCATCTTCAGAAACTAGTCTTAGCGTGCTTGAGCTTATGAGGCTGATTAAGGATGTCTTGCCAAAAGGCGTGGTAAACGTAATCACAGGAAAAGGCAGTAAGGCGGGAGAATATATAACAAAGCATAACGGTCTAGATAAGTTAGCATTTACCGGCTCAACCGAGATAGGTAGAGATATCGCTATCGCCGCAGCAGAGAAGATCATACCTGCGACACTTGAGCTTGGCGGAAAGTCGGCAAACATCATCTACGCCGACGCTGATTTTGATTTAGCAATTGATGGAATTCAGATAGGAATTTTATTTAACCAAGGTCAAGTATGCTGTGCCGGAAGTAGAATTTTTGTCGAAGAGAGTATATACGATAAATTTGTAGCCGCAGCTGTTGAGAAATTTAAAAAGATAAAAGTCGGAGATCCTCTTGATAAAAAGACTCAAATGGGCTCTCAGATAAATGAAAAGCAAGCCAAAAAAATACTAGAATACATAGAAATCGGCAAAAAAGAAGGCGCAAAAGTAGCGGTCGGCGGAGAGCTTGCAAGTGCGGGCAAGTCATTCGTGAAGCCTACTCTTCTTGTAAACGTAACAAACGATATGAGGGTGGCTCAAGAGGAGATATTTGGACCTGTAGGCGTTATCATCAAATTTAAGAATGAAAAAGAGCTTATTAAGATGGTAAATGATAGTGAATATGGCCTTGGCGGCGGGGTCTTCACTAAAGATATCACAAAAGCGCTAAGAACCGCACGCGCGATGGAAACAGGTCGCGTCTGGGTAAACTGCTATAACCAAATCCCTGCCGGAAGTCCATTTGGCGGATATAAAAACTCAGGCATAGGCAGAGAGACTCATAAAATCATACTTGAGCACTATACTCAGATGAAAAATATCATGATCGATCTAACGGGAAAACCAAGCGGCTTTTATTAATAGTTAAAATATCCCCTAAATTTAGGGGACGTTTGATTTTGTTTCGTATGAATTTTTAAAATTTGCACACAAATATCACTTTATCTTGAAAGTAAACGAAGCGATCAGTATCTCCTCATCGCATCTTTTACTCTCACCAAAGGCTCTTTTGTGCATGACTTTTAGTATCCATTTGCCGGGTGCTAAAGCCATAACTTCGGTTATACCTTCTAAATCAGTAGTTGCCGAAAATGCAAATTTATCTTTTAAAAATTTATCAAATGTTCCGTCTATTCTAGCCGTTTTAAGCGGCTTTCCTTCAAGCAGAATTTGAATTTTAAAAGGCTTATTTATATCAAAATTTACAGGATTTTCAAGCGGCACTATCTCCAGCTTTTGCCCTATGGTTTTAGTTACAAACTCATCTTGTTCGCCGTCAATATTTACAACCTCTTTTGCATACATTGAAGCTTGCATGCAGTAAGCGGCATCTGCTATCCGATCTTTTGTCTTGTCCATATACCATTTGCCATTTGCGTCTTTTGACCAAAATGTGCTTTTATACTCGCCTGCTAGGATATAACTTCCTTTTTTAAGCTTTTCTCCTTCGTAGTGGTAGCTTTCGCCTGTTTGGATTAGCTCTGTTTTGCCTCCGTCTTTTGAGATGATTGTAAGCGGAGCAAAGGATTTAGTCTCATCTTTGGGTATCATCTCTTGATGAGGGAAGTTGTGTCCGTAGCCTATATCGGCTCTAAATTTATCCGAATTTTCTCCAAACACCCAAAAGTCATGAGCGTACGCTGCGTTTAGTATTGCGAGAGTAAATAGCGTAGCTAAAATTTTATTTATCATGATTATTCCTTAGATTAAAGAAATTTGGCATCAAATTTAACGCCAAATTTTAAAAGCTATATTTAACTCCAAGCCCAAAAGTTCTGCCCTTATCATACTCTACAAGCACGCCGTAAGATCTATCAAAGACATTCATCGGATACTCTTTGTCGGCTATGTTTTTAGCGTATAGATATACGTCGAAATTTTTCTTCATATAGCCTATCTTAGCGTCAGCCGTGAAGTAGCTTGCCCTAGCGACTGAGTTTTGAGGATCAAAGTATGTTTTTCCGATGAGGTTACCGTCTATCCTTGCATATAGTCCAAACGGCGCATAATACGAAGCTCCAAGTGAGAATTTATATTCCGGATTGTATTCGATTTTGTTGCCTTTGTTGTTTTTGCCGTTAGGGCTAATATAATTGCCGTATTTTGTTCTAAGTAAGCTTGCAGCCATGTTTATAGCAAGCTCTTTTGTAGCTCTTGCTACACCTTCTAGCTCAATGCCCATTGAGGTTGCCTTATCGGCGTTTCCTGTTATGAAATTTGCTGGGTTTTTAGGATCTATCATGTAGATATGGGTATCTTTTATATCCATATAAAAGGCAGCCGCTGAAAATCTAAAGCTATCATAGGCCCCTTTTATGCCGATTTCGTAGTTGTCGCTGGTTTGTGACTCAAATTTATTCTCATCTTTTGTTCCTCCCATAGGAAATGAGTTAAATCCTCCCGCTAGATAGCCTTTAGCATACATCGCGTAAATGCTAAGTTCATCTTGTAAGGCGTATTCAAGAGCTATCTTTGGCAGGAATTTGTTCCAGCTTGCATCGTTTTCAAACGAGTAAAACGGTGCAGTTTTACTTGAGCCGACAGGATACATATAGGTATCTACTTTGATATCTTTTTTGATCTTTTGGTATCTTCCGCCAAGCGTTAGATCAAGCTTTGAGGTAATAGGATATATGGCTTGAGCGAAGATTGAAGCTGTTTTGCTGTTCATCTTTGCAGGTGCGTCCATTTCCGTAGGCGTTCCCATCATCATAAACTGCATGCCCATTTTTCTTATATCTATCTTTTCGTTTTCAAAGAAAAGCCCGGCTATCCATCTTAAATTTTGCTCTTCATTGCTTGAGAGCCTAAATTCTTGAGATAAATTTTTAATTCTCATATCAGAAAACATGATTAGATTGTTGTTGTGCGGAAAATACTTGCTTCCCGCATCTAAGTCGTAGTTGCTTGACTGATCTATCTTTTTATATGTGGTGATCGAGCTTAGATCCACTGTGTCAAAATTATAAGTGGCGTTTAAAGCTACAGAATTTGACTTTTCAAGAGAGTATGTTTCACTTTCTAGCCTTGTTGTTTTGACATCGTCTCTTTTGAAGCTTTTAAATTTGTCGTGAGGGATGACTATGCCGTCCGTGCCGTTAAATTTCTTGTAGTATCTATCTGCAAAAAGCTTAAAAGATAGCCTATCTGTAGGCATAAATTTCAAATTTAGCCCGAAGTTATTAAGCTCTTTGCCGTTTGATTTCTTGCCTGTTATCTCGTCTGTGATCCAGCCTTGATCTTTGGATACTGAGCCATTTAGCCCAAGATATAGCACGTCATCTACAAGTGCGCCGTTTGCCTCAAAGGTGCCGATTCTATATTTATATGAGCCGTACTCTGCGCCAACACTTCCAGACCACTCGTTGCTAGGATCTTTTAAGACTACGTTTATAACGCCGCCGATAGAGTCTTTACCGTAGATCGCACTTGACGGACCTTTTAGGATTTCGATTCTCTCTATGTTTGTGATAGGCACGTATGCTCCAAATTGATTACCGTGCGCTACGCCGTTTATGAAGATCGTTACAGGATTTGTTCTAGTAAATATCGAGCCGTTAAGCCCTCTTGTAAAAATTCCTCCGTGAAGCCCCGTTGTGGTTGATATACTAGGCACGCTTTTTAGCAAGTCTTCTATGGTTTTTATACCTTTTTCTTCTACTTCTATACCGTCAATCACACTGATACTTTGTGGGATATCTTTTAGTTTTTCCTCTATTTTGTTTGCTGTTACTTTAACCTCGCCAAGAGATACGCTCTCTGTTGCAAAGATATACGGGCATGCCGCTAAAGAGATAACGGCTGCAACTTTTAAGTATTTAGCTTTCACTTTAACTCCTGATTGTAAAAATATTTAAGTTTCATTTTACTATAATGGGATAATTATTATCAATACAAAAATATCGCTAAAAGGATTAAAAGATAGCGTTAGTTGGATTATTTTCAAATTTGTGGAGAGACTATGAGTGAAAGCAGAAAGCTTGATAAATTTTTTGATGAATTTGAGTGTAGAGTCGAATTTGGCGAAGAGAAAAAATATAAAGAAATTTCATTTAAAGATGAAAATTTAAACTGCGAACTTGAGTATTACGAGACGGGAAGCGGGCTTGGTTACTGCTCTTACGATATAAGATATAGCGAAAATTTAAGGTATCTCTCAAAGAAGAGCCCGCACTCCTTTTTATGCTTTAATGTGGGGCAGAGTGCAAACAGCTTAAGCTGGTCAAAAGATAGCCTTGTTTTAAAGCCGGGACAGCTGTGTATGGGCAGTATAAACGATAGCTTTATGGCGACAAGCAAACATCAGGGCAAAAGCTATAAGAGCCAGTCGATAATAATTGAAAATTCGCTCATCCAAGAGCTTGGAATTTTTAAAATTTTAAGTAGCGATGATGAATTTTGCGCTAGGATAATAGATACAAATTTGACTCAAAATTTGATACTAAAAGAGCTCGCAAACTCTAAAATTTATAGCGGAAAGATGAGAGAAATTTTTATAGAGTCTAAAATTTTAGAAATGGTTTATAAAAGTTTTGCAGAGGTAAAGACCGAAGAGAGCGACAAATTTAGATATAGCGAAGATGATTTAAAGATGATACACAAAGCAAGAGAAATTTTGCTTAAAAATATACAAAATCCACCTACCATAAAAGAACTTGCAAACCTTTGTGCCACGAACGAATTTAAGCTTAAAAACGGGTTTAAACACTGCTTTAACACAACAATTCATAGAGCCTTACAGGATGAGCGCCTAAAGATAGCTAAAAGCCTTCTTGAGCAAAACGATATAAACGTAAAAGAGGCTGCAAAGATAGTTGGATACAGTAGTTTCGGTCATTTTACCAAGATATTTAAGGAGAAATTCGGAGTTTTGCCGACGGAAGTCTTAAGGAGTAGTAAATTTTAGCTTTTTAAGATAAGTTTTTGAGCTTATGGAAATTACCTGCTATAATGGCTGAAATTTTACAAGGAGAAAACATGCCAAAAGATGCAAACGGAACAGAACTAAACGCAGGAGATAACGTAACTTTGATTAAAGATCTTAAGGTAAAAGGTGCGGGCGCAACTCTGAAGCGCGGAACAATGGCTAAAAACATCAAGCTAACGGGAAACGATAAAGAAGTTGAGTGCAAGATCGATAAAATGGGCGTCATCGTGCTTAAAACCGAGTTTTTAAAGAAAGCCTAAATTTAAGCCATGAATTTGGCTTAAATTAAAATTTGATCTTCACAAAGCGGTATGTCGGATCAAACCTAAATGTAAGCAAATTTTGTAAAATCCCAAACAGGCTTAAAAACGTCACAAAACTACTTCCGCCGTAACTATAAAATGGTAGCGGTACGCCCACAACAGGCGCAAATCCGATAGTCATCATGATATTTACGCTTACATAGATAAATATCAAAATTCCAATTCCCGTCGTAATAACCTGCGTGAAATAATCATCTTTAAGACCGTAATTTAGACTAAGCAAGTGAGCTATCAAAAAGCCATAAAGCATAAGCAAGCCAAGACCGCCTATAAAACCAAATCGCTCAATCGTATAAGCAAAGATAAAATCGCTCGTAGAAATCGGCAGAAATTTAAAGTGAGTCTGGGTAGCTTCATCCTTTGGTTTGCCCGTAAGTCCGCCACTTCCTATGGCGATGATGCTTTGGCGCACGTGATAGCTTGACTCTTCGCTTAAAAAATCGGTTATTCGCTTTTTTTGGTAGTCGTGAAGGACGTTTTCATAGATAAGAGGTGCGGAAATTCCGATAGCTACAAAGATAGTAATCCAAATTTTTTTATTAACCCCGATCACAAAAAGTACGGCGTATCCGACGATAAGAAGTATAAGAGCCGTGCCAAGATCAGGCTCTTTCATAATCAAAAATGTAGGCAAAAGTATGTAAAAACTAAATATCAAAAAATCCTTAAGCCCGTATCCTTTGATGTCAGGCGGTCTACGTTTGATGAGGTATGCTAGCATAAGCAAAAATGACGGTTTCATGATCTCTGAAGGCTGGATAGTAAAGTGGACAAATGGAATTTCAAGCCAACGTTTTGCGCCAAGCTTAGTTACGCCAAAGAGATCAACGCTTATTAAAAGTATGATACAAATCCAATAAAACATCGGAATTATCCATTCGATCTTTTTAATCGGCAGCAAGAAAAAAAATCCAAAAGCCAAAAAGCCAACCGCAAAATAAACTATCTGCTTACTGGCTAAGACGCTGTTTGCTTCGAGTACTAAAATATATGATAAAATTATAATAGGCAGTATTAAAATGGGCTGCACAAAATCAAAATGAGTTAAAATTCGCCTATCAAGTCTTATCAAAATTTTCGCCTTGTTTTTAGCCGAATTATAACACAAAAAGGTAATGGATTGAACCAAACTATCGTCGTAGAGGTGCCTAATATAAACGAAAGAATCGACAGTTATCTTTCCTTAAAGCTTAAAATTTCAAGAAATCAAATTTCAAATTTAATCAAAAACGAATGTGTAAAGCTAAATTTAAAACCTGTTTTAAAAGGCTCGGTTAAGCTAAATTTAGATGATGTTATCGAAGTTGAGTTCAAAGAAGCCGTGAGTGAAAATTTAGAATTTGAAGCTGATTTTGATGTGCCGATCATCTATGAAGATAATGATCTTATCGTGCTAAATAAACCTGCAAATTTAGTCGTGCACGGAGCACCAAGCGTTAAGGAAGCTACTCTTGTGGATTGGCTTGGCAAAAAGGGCTTTTTGCTCTCTACCTTAAGCGGAGAGAGTAGGGCAGGAATTGTTCATAGGCTGGATAAAGGCACTAGCGGAGCGATAGTGGTTGCTAAAAACAACCGCGCTCACGCGGCACTTTCTGCTCAGCTTAGCGATAAAACAATGGGCAGAATTTATCTTGCTATCACTGATCTACCGCTAAAAGAAGCTTGCGTAATTGAAAGAAAGATAGGCAGAAATCCAAATAACCGTCTTAAAAAAGCCATTACTAAAGACGGAAGAGAGGCTAAAAGCGCCTTTTTGAATTTGGCGGAAAGCGGAAATGTAAATTTGATCGCGGCTAAACTTTTTACAGGCAGAACTCATCAGATAAGAGTTCATCTTGCAAGCATAAACCGCCATATTTTAGGCGATACTTTATACGGATTTAAGAGCGAAAATGATAAAATCAAAAGAGTTATGCTTCACGCCTACGGACTTTATTTCAAGCATCCCAGTAGCGGTGAGCATATGAGTTTTGTCGCTTCTATTTGGGGCGATTTTGAAGAAATTTTACTGAGTAAATTTGAGAAAGGGATTATTGATGAAAAAATTGATTTTAAAGGGCTCTTTGACGCTTTTAGCGGTTGTGATAAGTGGCTGCGTATCTCCTAGCACGCCTACGCAAGTCAATGCAAGCTTGCCGACTATCCAAAATTTAAAAACCATAAGCGATATGACCGAAATCGGCTTTGAATGGACGCCTACGCCAAGCCCTGAAGTGGCGGGGTATTATCTGTATCGCTCAAATCCGAACGAAAACAACGGCAAGATGAAAGTGGTAGCAGACATCAAAGACCGCTTCGCAAGCCACCACGTGGATTCAAATTTGGCTCCTGAAACGACATATTCATACGAAATGAGAACATATAACGCAAATAAGCAAATTTCAAACTCCGGTGTCATGATAAGCGCAAGCACTAAAGCTCTTATGGACTCGGTGCCGTTCGTTAGAGCGCTTACAAATTTGCCAGAGCGCGTTAAGCTTATATGGAGACCGCACCCCGATCTTCGCGTAGCTTCTTATATAGTCGAAAAAGCTGGCATCGGCAAGGAAAACTGGCGACAGATCGCAGAGGTTAAAGGCAGGTTAAATGCCGAATACATAGACGATAGCGTAAAATCGGGCAGAGCTTATAAGTACCGAGTTTTTGTAAAAACAAGCACGGGAACCATCTCAAAGCCAAGTGCCATAGTTGATTCTACGACCAAGCCGCTTCCTAGCACGGTGACAAACATTCAAGCCAGCAACAACACTCCTAAAAAGATCATCTTAACTTGGGATAGCGTAGCAAGCGATGATTTTGGATACTATAAAATTTACAGCGCTTCAAATAAATTTCTGCCTTACACCTATCTTGCTAAAACCAAAACCAATAGCTACGAGGATTTAATAAACGAAAACGGCGCCACAAGATACTATAAGATCACTATCGTAGATAAAGACGGTCTTGAGTCAAAGCGTCCGGAAGAAGCCGTAGTGGGATCTACGTTAGCGGCAATGGAAGCTCCGGTAGTAACCTCAATCGTTGCGGATAGCTCTGCGGTGAAGCTTCAGTGGAGTAGTTCCGAAAAGGCAAGAAGCTATACGGTCATAAGAGAGGGCGGCGATAACGGGGAGCAAAAATTTACAAATATAACAGGCAACGAATTTATCGATACAAACGTAGCTTACGGACTTAAATACACTTATAGGGTAATCGCCGTAGATGAATACGGCATAAATTCAGACGAGTCCAAAAAGGCATCGGTAAGTATCGAATAATGCCAAATTTCGTAGCCAAAAACTTAAAATTTAACCCTTTGCCTTTCGGCGATGAAGATATCAAATTTCAGTGGGAAGCAAAGGGTAGAAACTCAAATTTGATCTACACTAAAAGCGGTGGCGAGGAGTTTTTTATAGTTATTAAAAAGCGCGAAAAAGAAGGCTTTGTGATAAAGGGTGAAAAGCTTACAAAGCCAGCCAAAATAGGGCTTTTGCAACGCGCTTTGGTTAAATTTAAAGAGCTAAATTGTAAAGAAATTTTAACCGAAGCGATGGCTGTTAAAAAAACTCATCTAACTCAAAAATCATCAGCTATCGTTGATACTAATGAAATTTTAGAAATTTTAAAAGAGTCTAAATTTAGCAAAATTTTTATAGAGATCGGCTTTGGCTCCGGCAGACACTTGCTCTATCAAGCCGAAACTAACGCGGATACGCTGGTAATCGGCATAGAGGTTTATAAACCCTCGTTAGAGCAGGTTGCAAAGCTTGCTAAAGCTAAAAATTTAAGCAATGTAGCGCTTATAAATACCGATGCGAGATTGCTTTTATCTCTTATAAAATCAAATTTTATAGATAGAATTTTTCTTCATTTTCCCGTGCCTTGGGATGATGCACCTCACAGAAGGGTAGTGTCTGAAAAATTTATAAAAGAGTGTGAAAGAACGCTAAAAAATGGCGGTAAATTTGAGCTTAGAAGTGATTCAAGAGCTTATACCGACTACACGATAGAGCAAATTTTAAATCTTACAAGTGCAAAGCTAAGCATTTATAAAAATAGAAATTTAGCCGTCAGTAGTAAATATGAAGACAGATGGAAAAAGCAGTCTAAGGACATCTATGACGCTGTTTTTGAGTGCGAGACTTATAGTCCTGAGCTTGAAATGCTTGATGAACTAAAATTTGAGCATGGATACGATACGCAAAAAATAGCTTCAAATTTTAAAAATTTCACTATAAAAATGGATGATTGCTTTTTGCATTTAGAGGAGAAATTTGAGCTAGAAAGCGGTGAAATTTTAATTCGTGTGGCGTTTGGAGCTTTTGCTTCACCGGAGCATTGCTATGTCTTGGTTGGAAATCAAAAGTGTGAATATCTAATCAAAAAGCCGCTTGTTACAAGGGAAAATTTAAAGGCGCATCTGGCGTTAAAGGAGTATTTGGCGAATGCAAAAAATAATTAGCGCAAGAGGCCTGTCTTTGAGCTATGATGACAAAGAGTTTGTTTTAAAAGATGCAAATTTTGACATAGCTATGAGTGACTTTGTAATAATAACAGGCAAAAGCGGAAGCGGCAAATCAACCGTAATTAGGTCGCTTTATGGAGAAATTAAGCCCAATTGCGGTTCGTTGAGCGTTTGTCTTGCGGACATGGGCGGTATTAGTAGAGGAAAACTGACAGATATAAGAAGAAAAATAGGAATTATATTTCAAAATTACCGCCTTATCAATGAATGGAGTGTGGAAAAAAACGTCATGCTGCCTTTGATGATAAAAGGACTTTCGCAAAACGTTTGCAAAAACCAAGCTCAAAAGCTGCTAAAGCATGTAAATTTGCTTCATAAATCTCATAAATATCCTCTTGAGCTAAGTGGCGGTGAGCAGCAAAGGGTAGCCATGGCAAGGGCTTTAGCACATAATCCTTATTTGCTTTTATGTGACGAGCCTACGGGGAATTTGGATGATTACTCAAGCGATGTGATCTGGTCTTTATTAAGATCGGCAAAAGAATTTTTGGGAACTTGTATTGTGGTTGTAACCCACAAAATTCCAGCGAATTTGCGTATACCTTATAGGCATTTTGTTATAGAAAATGGTAGTATGCATGAGATCGGTTAAAAATCATTTAGGGGTTATTTTTCCGCTTATTGTTTTGCTATTTTGCGTTCAGTTTATAACTCTTACTGAAAATACGATCAAAGATTATGAAGGATTGATGAATAAGGATTACAGTATCATGATCGTGAGCTCAAAGGAGCTTGATGCGACTATGATGAAGGCTATGGTTAATACTTTTGATTCTCTTGAAACTATAAGCACAAAAGTTGTCCTTGATAGGCTTTCAAAGGATATTTCCGCCAAAAATATTTTAGCTCTTCAAAGTTCTTTGCCGAAATTTTATTCGCTCAAGCTAAATAATTTTCCAAATACAAGTTACATGAATGAAATAAGAGATAAAATTTTAAAAATAGACGGAGTGAGCAAGGTTGAAACTTTTTCAAAAACTCACGACAAGGTTTATAAGATGCTTAATCTTATAAAGTACGTATCTCAAATTTTTTCTATTTTAATACTTGTTTTAGGACTTATGTTGCTCTTTAAGCAGATGAGAATTTGGCTTTATGAGCACAAAGAGAGGATTGATATCATGACACTTTTTGGCGCTTCCTTTTGGTTAAAATCGGGAGTTCTTTATAAGATGGCGGTTATAGACTCATTTATAGCTACCTTCTTGGTTGTTGCCATTTATTTTGTATTGCCTGATTTAGAAATAATTAAATTGGTAATAAGCGATATAGGTATCTTGATGCCTAAAAATGATATACTTGTAGACTTTGTTAAGTTGCTTGTAGTATCCCTATCTTTAAGTATAGTTTGTGTTAGTATTGTTATGAGACGTGCAAAAAGGGATAGTGTATGAAATTTTTTGCAACATTGTTTTTTGCATTTTTATATATTTTTGCTTCAACCGTTGATGATAAAATTAAGTCTCAAAATTTATCTTTAAAGAGCTCTAAAGAGATAGAAGTACAGCTTAACAAAAAGCTTGATAACTTAGCACAAGATATTTTTAAAAGCGAACGAGTTATTGACGAAACAAATAAAAAGATAAAAGATGTCATAGCAGAGATTGCCGAGCTTGAAAAAAATGCTAGCGAAGCAAACAAAGAACTTGGTAAATTACACCTTCAAAATAGCAAGTTACTTGAAAACCAAAAATACATAGAGCAAAATGCAGTTCGTATAGTATCCGATCATTTTGCTTACGATTTAATTGTTTCAAAAGAATATGATGATGAAATGCAGAGTTTGATTGCGGATGAAGTTTTGCAAAAACTAGATATTGTTTTAAAAGACGATTTTAAAAATTTAGCTAAAGACTATGACAAAACACTGGAGCTAATAAAGAACCAAGACGACAAAATAATAGAGATTAAATCTCGCTTAATGGAGCACAAAGAAAAACAGACCGAATTGGCATCTTTGCAAAATTTACAGTCAAAAACTTTAGCAAGTTTAAAAAAAGATAAAAATAACTATTCAAATCAACTTTCCATAATTCATAAAGAGCAAACAGAGATAAGAAACACTCTTCAGGAACTTAAAATAGTAGCCAAAAAAGAGGCTGAGAAAAAGGCTAAAGAGGCGGCTAAAAAATCCAAAGATAAAAAATCAGACGGAAGCACTCAAATAGTGATAAATAAAACCACTCCTGATGACAGCGACGTTAAGCAGATAGGATCAAGTTATCAGGCAAGTAAAGTAAAAAAATATAGCGGCGAAAAGACCATAGCTCCGCTTGATAGCTTTACCGTAAAGCAAAAATTCGGCAACTATATAGACCCTATATATAACATCAAAATTTTTAACGAATCGGTAGTTCTTAGCTCAAATTCGACAAATGCCAAGGTCAAAAGCGTGCTAAGCGGCAAGGTAGTCTTTGCTAAAGATACGGCGATGCTTGATAAGGTGGTGATCATAGAAAATGCAAACGGAATTCACACTATATACGCTCATTTAAGCCAGATAGCTCCTACGATAAAAGTCGGCTCAAAAGTTCCTAGAGGATACGTCATAGGACGCGTGGCAAGAGATCTTACGTTTGAAGTTACACAGAAAAACTACCACATAAATCCGCTTGAGATGATAAGCCTTAAATAGCTGTTTGGGGCTTAGAATTAGTAAAATTTAAACACAAATTTGCTAAAATGCGTAAATTTTAAGGAGAATTTATGGAACGTAAAAAGCGAGTGTTGGTTAAATTTTCGGGCGAGGCGTTAGCGGGCGAGAGCGGATTTGGGATAGATAACGGAATTTTGAAATTTATCGCAAATCAGATTAAGGGACTTGTTGAAAACGGCGTTGAGGTAGGTATAGTTATAGGCGGCGGAAATATCATAAGAGGCGTAAGTGCGGCAAAAGACGGCATTATAAAGCGCACAAGCGGCGATCATATGGGTATGCTTGCTACCGTGATAAACTCAATTGCCATGAGAGAGGCGCTTGAGAAAACAGGCTTAAGCGTGCGTGTTCAAAGCGCTATCAAGATGGAGGCGATTTGCGAGACCTTTATCGTAGGACGCGCTCAAAGGCATCTTGAAAAAGGACGCGTAGTTATATTTGCAGCAGGAACCGGAAATCCGTTCTTTACGACCGATACGGCTGCGACCCTAAGGGCTATTGAGATTGATGCGGATATGATCATAAAAGCTACTAAAGTAGATGGTGTTTATGATAAAGATCCGAAGAAATTTGATGATGCCAAACTACTAAAAGAGCTTAGCTATGAAGTGGCCATGAATGACAATATAAAAGTTATGGATGATACTGCCATAGCCCTTGCTAAGGATAACAAGCTACCGATTTTAGTATGCAATATGTTTAAGGACGGAAATTTATTAAGCATTATCAACGAAGACGAATCGGCATTTTGTTCGGTAGTTAAAAACTAAATTTAAGGAGAGATGATGAGACTAGAAGAAGTAGCCGCAAGAGCGTTAAAAACAGTAGGAAACGATAGATATAAGCTTTCTTTGGTAGTGGCAAAGCGTGCTGAAGCGCTTGCTGCGGGAGCTAAAAGTCTGCTTGATAGAGATGTAAGCAAGATGAAATTTGCAGATATTGCGCTTTGCGAAATAGCCGAAGGAAAAATCGGCTTAGAGGGTATAGTTGAAGATAACAAGTAGCGGGCTTTTTTTAGAGCAACTCGTTGATAAAATTTCTGATTGCAGAGATGTTACAAAAGCAAAAGAGATACTATACTCTTTGTTTGAAGTTACTCCAAATGTCGAAAAAGCTATTGATTGGTGTATAACTTTTCATGCGGGACAGTTTAGAAAGAGCGGAGAACCTTACGCGATACATCCTATTTTAGTAGCTTCCATAGTTGCTCATATGGGTGGGGATGACAGCATGATCATCTCTGCGCTTTTGCATGATGTGGTTGAAGATACCGAATGCTCTACGGAAAATTTACAAGAAGAATTTGGCGAAGAGGTAGCTAAGCTGGTTGAGGGGCTAACTAAGATTGTTGCGATTAGAGAAGATAAGCTTGCAAGTTCTGGTTCTAACGAGCGACTTGCTGCCTCGGCGATGACTTTTCGCAAGATGCTTTTAGTGTCGATTGAAGATGTGCGTGTGCTTGTGATTAAGCTTTGCGATAGGCTTCATAATATGCTTACTCTTGATGCCTTAAGGCTTGATAAGCAAAAAAGAATCGCCGAAGAAACTCTTATGGTTTATGCTCCTATCGCGCACAGGCTTGGAATTTCTTCGATTAAAAATTTGCTTGAAGATTTAAGCTTTAAGTATGCGCTTGCGCAAGAGTATAAGAAGATAGATGACTACATAATCGAGCATAAGCAGCAGCTTCAGCTTAAGCTAAATTCATTTATTGATAAACTTAGTCAAATTTTATTGCAAAACGGCTTTACCGAAGGCAGTTTTGAGATACAAAAGCGGGTTAAGCATCACTACTCCATATACCTAAAAATGCAAAGAAAGGGTATCTCTATAGAAGAGGTGCTTGATCTTTTGGCGGCTAGAATTTTAGTTAAGCAGCCTAAGGATTGCTACCTTGCTCTTGGAAGTTTGCACATAAATTTCAACCCTCTCATTTCAAGATTTAAGGATTACATAGCGCTTCCTAAACAAAACGGCTATCAAACAATCCACACTACGATTTTTGATAATAAAAGCATATTTGAAGTTCAAATTCGCACATTTGATATGCATAAAACCGCAGAATACGGAGTTGCCGCACACTGGAAGTATAAAAACGGCGGGTTTTTAAATCCTAAGCTTGACTGGTTAAGCGATATCGGCATGCAAAACGAGACTGAAAACAATCCCGAAGAGCTATACGAATACGCAAAAGATAGCCTTTATGTAGAGGATATAGCCGTTTATTCGCCAAAGGGAGATATCTTTACTCTGCCACGTGGCGCTACGGCGCTTGATTATGCATATGAAATTCACACCGAGATAGGGCTTCACGCAAAAGAAGCTTACATAAATCGCATGAGAGTGCCGCTTTTAACTGAGCTTAAAAACGGCGATATAGTAAATATAGTAACCGGAGATGAGCCTAAATATCGCTGTTCTTGGCTTGGAAGCGTAAAGACAGGCAAGGCAAAAGCCACTATAAGATCGCTTTGCAAACAAAAGATAAAAGACATAAACAATCTCGTAGCGCTTGAAATTTTAAGCGGAATTTTCGGAGTTTCTACAAATAGAATTCTGGTTTGGCTAGAGAGCGAAAAGCTAACTAAGAAAATTTTTAAAGCCGCTTATGACTCGGTGTATCTGCAAGATGTCGTAAATGCACTTAAAAAATACATAAGAAAAGATAGGCCATTTGCGCTTAGGCTAACGGATAAATATCTTGTTAGAAAGCAAAAATTTGATCATATAGTTATCTACTCAAATCACAAAATAGCAACCGTTGAGTTTGATTATTGTTGCAATCCAAAAAGAGGCGATGATATCCTTGGCTTTAGGAGCGGATCTCACGTAACAGTTCATCATAAGCTTTGCGAGCGAGCGATGAAGCTTGTTGAGGATAAAAACGAAATGATATTTGTCAAATGGACTCGCAATGCTCCGCATAGATACAAGATCATCTTAAGTCTTGAAAATCGCAGAGGCTCTTTGGCTGAATTTTTAACATATCTTGCTAGAATGCAAGTTGATTTAGCTACAATAACTCTTTTAGAGACTCACGACGCTACGGCCGATCTCTTTGATCTAACCGTAGAAATCGGAGAAAATTTAGATATGGCTGAGATAAAAGAGCGATTAAAAGATCGCTATAAGATAATGGAATTTATATCGCTTGATGATGCTTATCATCAAAATTAAGGAAAGAGGCAGTGCAAGAGAAAATTTTAAAGATAATAGAAGAGATTAAAAAGGGTATTGCGGAGATAATCGGCGAAGAGCAGGTTGTAAATTTAGTTAAAAACTACTACGAAAAGGGTGAAAATTTCTACGTTAAAGCCGGCTTTGATCCGACGGCTCCTGATTTACACCTTGGTCATACGGTAGTGCTTCAAAAGATGGCGCTTTTGCAAAAACACGGTGCGATCGTTCAGTTTCTAATAGGCGACTTTACGGGGCAAATCGGCGATCCGACAGGCAAAAGCGAAACAAGAAAGAAGCTTGATAAGGATACCGTAGCAAAAAACGCTAAAACCTACGAGGAACAGGTTTTTAAAATTTTAGATCCCGAAAAAACGGTGATAATGTTTAACTCAAAATGGCTAAACGAGCTTGGTTCAGCAGGCATAGTTGAGCTTACAAGCACGTTTCCTGTAGCTAGAATGCTTGAAAGAGACGACTTTGAAAAGAGATTTAAAAGCGGAGCTTCAATATCGATAAGCGAATTTTTATATCCGTTGCTTCAAGGATATGATAGCGTAGCGATGAAATGCGATATCGAAATGGGCGGAACGGATCAGAAATTTAACCTTCTTATGGGAAGAACTTTGCAGCGAATTTATAATGTCGGCAAAGAGCAAGCTGTCATCATGATGCCTTTACTTGAGGGTCTTGACGGGGTTAATAAAATGAGTAAAAGCCTTAAAAACTATATCGGTGTGACTGACAATGCAAACGATATGTTCGGTAAAATTTTAAGCGTGAGCGATGAGCTTATGTGGAGATATTACGAGCTTTTAAGTGAAAAAAGCTTAAGTGAAATTAATAATTTAAAAGACGAAGTCGCAAACGGCAAGGCTCATCCAAAAGCGGTTAAAGAGGCTCTTGCTCTTGAGATCACTGCTAGATATCATGGCAAAGAGCAAGCCAATGAGGCTAAGGCTGAATTTGATAGAGTGCATTCGCAAAATCAAATTCCAACCGATATAGAGGAATTTAGCCTAAAAGCGCCTGTTTGGATAGTAGAAGCTCTTGCTCATTGCAAGCTAAGCTCTACTAATTCGCAAGCAAGACGTGATATAGCGGCAAATGCCGTTAGTGTAAATCAGATAAAAATAGGTGATGAGCAGATGAAACTTGACTCGGGCGAGTATGTTTTGCAAGTCGGTAAGAGAAAATTTGCAAGACTAAAGGTAATTTAATGGAATTTAGCTCGATCAAAATCGGAAAATACGAGATAAAGTATCCGATAGTTCAAGGCGGAATGGGGCTTGGTATAAGCTGGGACAGACTTGCCGGAAATGTTAGCCTAGAAGGCGGACTTGGAGTGATTAGTTCGGTTGGAACAGGGTATTATGAAAACAGAACGCATATCACAAAAGAGCTTAATTCAAAGCCTTTGGGAAGCGAGAATTTCTATTCTCGCGAGGGACTTAAGGCTGTCATTGATAACGCAAGAAAAATTTGCGGAAATTTGCCGCTTGGTATAAATGTGCTTTGTGCGAGTAACGACTATGCTCGTATCGTAAAGGATGCTTGCGAGCACGGCATAAACGTCATCATAAGCGGAGCGGGACTGCCTACGAATTTGCCGGAATTTACGCAAAATTTTAAAGAAGTAGCGCTTGTGCCTATAGTATCTTCGGCTAAAGCTCTTAAGATCATCTGTAAGCGCTGGAGTATGAGATATAACCGCTTGCCTGATGCCGTTGTGCTTGAAGGTCCTTTAAGCGGCGGGCATCAGGGCTTTACTTACGAGCAGTGCCTTGATCCTGAATATCAGCTTGAAAATTTGATTAAGCCGGTAAAAGAGGAGATTAAAGAGTGGGGTGATTTCCCGTTAATAGTAGCCGGCGGAATTTGGGATAATAGCGATATCAAAAGAGTTATGGCTCTTGGTGCAAACGGCGTTCAGATGGGAACTAGGTTTATAGGAACGCATGAGTGCGATGCCAGCGAAGGCTTTAAGGAAGTCTTGCTAAACGCTAAAAAAGAGGATATCGAGCTTATAAAAAGCCCTGTAGGCTATCCTGCTAGAGGAGTTAGGACAAATCTTATAAATTTAGTCGATCAAAAGGCCGGGCCAAAGATAAGCTGCATAAGCAACTGCGTAGCTCCTTGCCAAAGAGGAAAAGAGGCAAAAGAGGTTGGCTACTGCATAGCGGATAGGCTTTTTGACGCATTTTCCGGACGAAAAGAGACGGGGCTGTTTTTTACGGGTGCTAACGGATATAAACTAACAGAGATAATAAGCGTAAAGAGACTTTTTGCAAAACTTTTACATGGCGAAGATAGGTAGAATTTTACTATTATTGCTCTTGATTGTCGGTTTTTCATATGCCGATAGTGCAAGGCTTAAGAAATTTGACAGCGCATTTACTAATGCGAGCAAAAAAGTTAAGCTTGAGCTTCATCACGATATGAAAGGTCTTTATGTCAAGTCAATAATCGACAACGATATTCAAGTTAAAATAGAGTCCTTAAAAAGGCTTGTTAAAAGCTCAAAAGCTTTGGGTATTGACGGTATTCAATATGAAAAAGAACTTGCTACAATCGAAAAAGGCAAAAGTATCGGTCAAGAAGATTACGTAGTTAAGAAAAATGAGATAAAACAAGAAACTAATACTATATCAAATACTATTGTTTCTAAAAAAACAGATAAAATCAAGAAAAATTTATTTAAAATAGTTTCGATAGTTAAAAACAAAGATGACGTTCAGATTAAATTTAACCGTCCTATTGAGCAAGAAGATGTACGACACCTTCTTTTAACTTCAAAAGAGGGCTATAAGAATATATATGATTTTTACGGTATCTGGGACAAGAAGCCACATTTTTTCAAAAATGCTTTATCGGATAATATGAGGGTAGCACAGTTTCAAAAAGATACTATTAGAGTTGTTTTTGATAACAAGAAGCCTCAAAAGTTGGACTATTATATAGAAGAAAGCACAATACATTTTTTTGTAGTAAAAAAAGATATTCCAAAAGATAAAGAGATAAAGAACGATGATACCAAAGTGTTAAAAGATGCTACTCAAGAAAATAAAGGCGCGATACCTATTAAAAAAACCGGCGGTAAAACTATCGTGCTTGACGCAGGACACGGAGGCGATGACCCGGGCGCTATAAACGGAAAACTAAAAGAGAAAAATATCGTGCTAAATATCGCTTTAAAGACCGGCGATGAGCTTAAAAAACGCGGATATAAGGTGTATTATACCCGCACAAAGGATAAATTTATAAACCTCAGAAGCAGAACCAAGCTTGCTAACGACAAGCTTGCCGATCTTTTCATCTCTATACACGCAAATGCCGCTCCAAATAAGCAAAAAGGCGAAGTTATGCAAGGTATCGAGACATTTTTCCTCTCGCCTGCAAGAAGCGAGCGTAGCAAAAACGTAGCCGCGCTTGAAAACAAATCGGACATAGACGAGATGAATTTTTTCTCTAAACAGACTTTTTTAAATTTCTTAAACAGAGAAAAGATCATAGCCTCAAACAAGCTTGCCATCGATATCCAAAGAGAGGTTCTTACTAGAACCAAAAAGATAAATTCAAAGGTCGTTGACGGTGGAGTAAGAGAGGCTCCGTTTTGGGTTCTAGTGGGTGCGCTTATGCCCGCTGTTTTGCTTGAAGTGGGCTACATCTCACATCCTGATGAAGGCAAGCTAATAAGTAAGTCAAACTACCAAGACGCTATCGCTAAAGGAATTGCTAACGGCGTTGATGTCTATTTTGCAAATCAGCAATGAAAACCGCTCAAATTTCTTTTAAAGACGGAGTTGCTTATAGCGAGGATTTTGGAGATATATACTTTAGCGCCGATAATCCTGCCGGCGAGAGCGAGTATGTGTTTGCAAGTGCAATTGATGAAATTTGGGACAGGCAAGATCGGTTTATCATCGCTGAAGCGGGCTTTGGAGCGGGGCTAAATTTTTTAACAACACTAAACAAATTTAAAGACTCAAGCAAATTTTTGCATTATGTGAGTATCGAGGCAAATCCTGTTAGCAAGGAAGATCTTGTTAGGATTTATCAAAATTTAGGTGTCTTTAAAGAGCTTTCAAATGAGCTTATAAAAAGCTACCCGCCGCTTATACAAGGATTTCACCGACTAAATTTTGCAAATTTACGTATCACACTTGATCTTTGCTTTGGCAAGATCGATCAAATTTTGCCCGAGCTTGAATTTAGAGCCGATATCTGGTTTATGGACGGATTTGCGCCGAGCAAAAACGATAGTATGTGGAGCGATGAGGTTTTTAAGGGAATTTGTTATCTAAGCAAAACAGATACGATATTGCGAACATATTCAAGCGCAAGGGTCGTAAAAGACGCTCTTGCTAAAAATAATTTTGAAGTTACATTGCTAAAAGGCTTTGGCAAAAAGCGCGAGATGATAAGCGCTAGACTTATGAGTGAAAACGGCGCAGTAAAAAATCCATGGTTTAGTAGATACGACACGCAAAATAACTCTAAAGAGGCAAAAACCGCGCTTATCATAGGTGCGGGCGTGGCAGGCTGCGTTAGTGCTTATAAGCTAAATGAGCTTGGCGTAAAAGTTACTTTGGCTGAAAAGAAAGAAGAGATAGCCACAAACGGCTCTGGAAATCATGCTGGAATTTTAATGCCGCTTATCACAAAGCCTGAAGTAGAGCTTGGCAGAATGCACATGAACGCTTTTTTGCAGGCCGTTAGGTTTTATAAAGATACGATGAGTTCAAGCGAGTGTGAATTTAGCGGTGTTATAGACTATGCACACGAAGATAAGCTGCTTGAGCGTCTTTTAAAGTGGCAGGAATTTGATAGTCAAAATGGAGTTTTTGATATAAATTTAAGCAGCTTGCCGTATCCAAGTGCATTTATAAAAGAGGGTGCTAAGGCTAGACCTCGCAAGATGTGTAAGGTTGCAAGCAGGTGTGCTAATGTCTTGCTTGGATACGAGTTTGAGGGTTATGAAAATTTGCCAGATGGTAAAATATCCGCGAAATTTAAAAACGGAAAAACCATAATTAGCGACGTTTTGATACTTGCTATCGGTAGTGATAGTATGGAATTCTTTGCGAAGTTTGATATGCAGCTTAGCTCGGTTCGCGGGCAGGTTACGCATATCAAAGAGGCTGTCAAAACAAGCTTGCCTTTTAGCGCAAAAGGCTACGTTTGCCCCGAGGTTGACGGCGTGCAGGTTATCGGCGCAACCTATGATAGAAATTTAAAGCTAGACGAGCCCAGAAGCAGCGATGATGAGAAAAATTTAGCCGATATAGACGAGTTTTTGAGTGGTAAAGAGCCTGAAATTTTAGGCTCAAAAGTAGGCTATAGAAGCTATAGCGGAGATAGATTTCCGATTGTAGGAAGGCTTTATGACGAGGAATTTTATAAAAATAGTTATAAAGCGCTTCTTTGGACGAAAAATAAAAGCGAAAATTTAAGTGCCAAATATATCCCAAATGTCTATATCAATACCGCTCACGGCTCGCGCGGACTCTGTACCGCCGTGCTTGCGGCTGAGCTCATCTGCGATCTTATGTTTGATCGACCGTTATGTATAGAAAAGAGCCTTTTTGACGCACTTCATCCGGCTAGATTTTTGATACGAAAGCTTAAAAAGGGCATTAAGTAGTTTTTAAAATTTAAACGCGATCTATTCAAATTAATTAGCACTAGCTATATTTATCACGTCTTATAAAATAACTCGTTATAATAAATCCATGAAAAAGCTTTTTGTCCTTGCTCTTATAATAGTGTTTTTTACCGCTTTTATCTATATGTTTAGACCGTCGATTCAGACTGAGCCTGGTGGCGTGGCGAGTGCTGCACGCACGATATTTTGGCTTTCGATTTTATATATAATTTATCTAAGCGATCCTGATAATATAAAAGGCATGATAAATTTCTTTAACGCAAATGATTTAGCGCTTGGTTTGCTTATTTTGACGGATATTTATCTTGTTTGTAAGTTTTGGATTGCTCTTTAAATTTGCCAAATCCGCTAGAGTTTGAGTCCTCAAATTTCTTTGAAAATCCGCCATATTTTTGAGTTTTGCCTCCGTGCATATCTATAACCCCTCTTTCTTGAGAAGCGGTCAGTAATGAGGCGCAAGCTGTTAGTATAAGTAGTATTTGTTTCAAATTTTACCTTTTAAAGCCCCAAATTTAGGGGCTTATATTATTTATAGCTTTTTATGGCTTTATCTAAAATTTCTTTTGCCGTATCGGCACACTTAAACTCTTTTACTTTTACCCATTTGTTCGGTTCAAGCATTTTATAGGTTTCAAAGAAGTTTTTTATCTTATTTAGCGTCGCTTCAGAAAGATCTTTGTATGTTTTTATATTCTCGTATCTCGGATCTATTTTGCTAACAGGAACCGCAAGAAGTTTTTCGTCCATTCCCGCCTCATCTTCCATCACGAGCACTCCGATTAATCGGCAAGGGATGACACTGCCCGCTTGCAAAGGATATTCGTTAAGCACTAATATATCGGCAGGATCGCCGTCTTCTGCTAGTGTATTTGGCACGAAGCCGTAGTTTGCAGGGTAAAACATCGCAGAATACAGCACGCGATCAACGAAAACCGCACCGCTGTCTTTGCAAATTTCATATTTTATGTTTGAGCCGTATGGGATTTCGATTACGGCATTGATTTTATCGGGATTTGAACCCGCTTTGATTTTTGATATATCCATGTTTGCTCCTTGGTTTATTTGCGTGTGATTATACTTATTTGCGGCTTTTATTTAAGTTAAATTTGACAGCCTGCACTTGATATCGGCTTTGGTATACGTTTATTTACGATACTTGATAAAGCAGGTTTGAGATTAAATTTAATAAAATTGAGATGAGGCGGTTTTAAAGTTTTGTCTTAAATTAACTCTTGTAAAGCTATGATAAGTTACATGGCTCTTTTGGTGAGCTACAAATCAAATTTACCCTAAAGCCCTCTTTTTAAAATTTGAGTTTTAAAAGGGCTTTAGAGTGTATGGCTGATTATTTTATTATTTCAACAGATTTTACATCTATTGTTGTTTTTGTAAGATCTTTATCAACTTTGCCCGTGATTCTTATAGGCGTGTTTTCATCTACCGTTACGCCCTTCCAGATGTGATTGTCTATTTCTATCTCGACTACATCGCCGCTTTTACCTACAAATTCGTAGTGTTCGGCTCTGATTTGCGATCTTATTTTACCTTCAAGTATGACAGGGGCGTCATCTCTTAAATTTAAAGCCTCTTTTACGCTCATTAAAGTCGCACTTCCCTTGCCTGTAAATCCGCCTTGATTTTGCGTCGTGTTAGCGTTAGCACCCGTAAATCCTCCGCTTGCTAGAAGCGAGCTAGCCAAAAGAGCTGAAATTGTAATTTTTTTAAACATTTTTAATCCTTTTAAATTTTTGATTTTTAAACTCTGCTAATCAGAGTAACCTTCTAAACTTAGTTTTTATAACCTAGTATTATTTTGTTATAAACTGAAGCGAATTGTAATGCGAATTTGTTAATTAAAAGTTAAGGAATAATACTGCTTAAAAAATAGTAAATTTGCCACATTTCGCGCTATTTGCAAAGCGTGGCAAATTAAATTTTAGTAGTTTTATAGAAGTGAATTTATTAGTTTTCTCATGTCTTGTACGATCTCATCGATCGTTCTTTCGCCGTTTATCTCGTGAAGCAAATTTTTGCTTGAATAAAATTCACGAATTGCGCCGATTGGCTCAAGATATACTTTCATGCGGTTATTAAAGACTTCGTTGTTATCATCGGCGCCTCTTGCACGTCCAAGCACACGCTCCCTGGCTACATCTTCGCTAACGGCCACTTCGATAACGCCTTTTAGCGCGATTTCATCCTGTGCAGAGAGAACTTTATCAAGCTCACTCATCTGCTCGACGCTTCTAGGATATCCGTCAAGCACGACATTTGGTGTTTTTGAGCTTTTTATGGCGCTTATTATTGCATTTACAACTACTTCCAGAGGGACTAAATTTCCTTTTGAGATGTAGCTGTCTATGAGTTTGCCCAGCTCGCTTCCGCTTGCAACTTCTTCTCTAAGCAGATCGCCCGTGGAGTAGTGAGTAAAGCTTTCATCGCCTTTTGCGATCAAATTTGCATCCGTTGTTTTACCGCTTCCAGGTGCTCCGATTATCAAAAATAGTTTTTTCATCAAATTTCCTTAGTTGGTTTTTTCTCTTAGTCTAAGTCCAAGCTCTCGAAGTTGCTCGGAATTTGCTTCGCTTGGCGCTTTTGTCATAGGGCATTGCGCGCGCTGTGTTTTAGGGAATGCGATGACGTCGCGAATACTGGTTGATTTAGTAGCTAGCATCACAAGGCGGTCAAATCCTATCGCGATACCTCCGTGCGGCGGCGCTCCAAAGCTAAGCGCGTCAAGCAGGAAGCCAAATTTCTCTCTTTGCTCCGCTTCATCTATGCCAAGAAGTTTAAATACCTTTTGCTGAACGTCATTTTTATGTATTCTCACGCTTCCTCCGCCTAGTTCAAAGCCGTTTAGCACAACATCGTGAGCTATGGATAGGATATCTTCCAGGTCCTCTTCGTCTATATTTTTAGGGCATGTGAATGGGTGGTGCATCGCAGAGTAGCTTCCGTCGTCGTTTTGCTCAAACATAGGGAAGTCTAGCACCCATAAAAATTCCATTCTGTCTTGATCGATTATTCCCATTTGCTCAGCTAAGAAAATTCTAAATCTTCCCATATAGTCAAGTACTATCTTTTTCTTGCCTGCACCGAAAAATACGACATCGCCAAGTTTTAACTCGCATCTATCAACTATCTCTTGAAGGTCTTTTTCTTCAAAGAATTTGCAAAGCGGACCTTTTAATCCGTCCTCTTTCATCTGGAAGTATCCTAGTCCTTGAGCTCCGAATTTGCGCACAAATTCTTCAAACCTATTCATCTCGCGTTTGCTAAAAATATTATCTCCGTTTGGCACTTTAAGCGCTTTTATGCGGTTTTTCTTAGGATCTTTTGCGATAGAGCTAAAAATTTCATTTGTCGAGCGAGCAAATATATCAATCACGTCAACCATAGCTAGATCGTATCTAAGGTCAGGTTTATCCGAGCCGTATGTTTCGGTAGCTTCTTTGTAGCTCATGCGTCTAAACGGCGTTTTGACATCATATCCGCAGGCTGCAAAGATGTCTTTTAGAACTTCTTCGGCCATATTTAAGATATCATCTTGCTTAATAAAGCTCATCTCGATATCAATCTGCGTAAATTCAGGCTGGCGATCAGCTCGCAAATCCTCATCTCTAAAGCATTTTGCTATCTGAAAATACTTATCAAAGCCCGAACACATTAAAAGCTGCTTAAATAGCTGAGGGCTTTGCGGAAGTGCATAAAATTGCCCCGGATATACGCGGCTTGGCACCAGATAGTCTCTTGCGCCTTCAGGTGTGGCGCGAGTTAGGATAGGTGTTTCAAATTCTATAAAGCCAAGCCTGTCAAGTGCGTTTCTAGCGGCAATCGCAGCCTTTGAGCGCATTTTAAAGATATTTTGCAAGCGCTCGTTTCTTAAGTCCAAAAATCGGTATTTAAGCCTGATATCTTCATTTACCGAATTATCGTTGATCATAAACGGAAGCGGTTCGCTTGGGTTTTCAACTATCACTTCGCTAACTACGACTTCGATCTCGCCGGTCTTTAGCCTTGGATTTACAAGTCCTTCGCCACGCGCTCTTATCTTGCCTTTAATTTTTAAAACATACTCGTCGCGAACTTTTGACGCTATTTCATGAGCGCTTATGCTATCGGCAGGATCGCAAACCAGCTGGATTAGCCCCGTTCTATCTCTTAAATCGATAAAGATAACTCCGCCGTGGTCTCTATACGTATTGACCCAGCCGCAAAGATCGACTTCTTTGCCGATGTCCGCCGCACTAAGCTCTGCGCAATAATGGCTTCGCATTAGATACTCCTTAAAATTCGTTTTTGAAAGCCTGATTATACTCAAATTTTGCTTTTACCGAGCTTTTAAACCAAAATATGCTACAATCAAAACTATGAAAAAAGAGAGAAATTTAAATATTGCCGATGTAAAAAAAGTCGGAGTTATAGCTAAGATAAATACCGATTTGGCTAAAAATTTAAAGAGGATTGAGAAAATTTTAGCCAAATACGGTGTAGAAATTTTGCTTGAAAAAAGTTGCGCTAAAGAGGTTGATAAGCAGGGTTTTGAGCTAATAAATTTGGCTAAAAATTGTGATTTTCTAATCTCTTTAGGCGGAGACGGCACGATCATATCCGTTTGCAGACAGAGTGCAGAAATTTCGCCGTTTGTGCTTGGAATTCACGCAGGAAGACTTGGATTTTTAACCGATATCACGATGGATGAATGCGAAGGGTTTTTTAAAGACTTTTTTGAGGGAAAATTTGATATCGAAACCCCGTTTATGCTTGATGTATTTATGCATAAAAAAAGCGGCGATACGGTAAAAAAGATAGCCTTTAACGAAGCTGCGATACTAAGCTTGAAGCCAGGCTCTATGGCTCATATCAATGCGCTTTTAAACGGAAAAGATTTTAACTCGTATTTTGGCGACGGCGTTCTTATATCAACGCCGATCGGCTCGACTGCTTACAACATGAGCGCAAACGGACCTATCATCTATCCGTTAAGCGATGTTTTTGCCGTTACTCCAATATGCTCTCATTCGCTTACTCAGCGTCCGGTTGTGCTTCCAAGAGGGTTTGAGATGAAATTTAAAACCCAAAGCGATGCTGTTTTGGTTATTGATGGGCAAGATAGGTTTAACATGTCAAATTTAGATAGCATTAGCGTTGCTTTGAGTGAAAAATCGGCAAAATTTATCCGCCATATCGGCAGGGATTACTTTCAAATTTTAAAAGAAAAACTTCACTGGGGTTATAATGATTGAGAGGCTTTTGATAAAGGAATATCTAAATTTTGATAGCGTTGAGCTGAAATTTAAGGAGGGACTTAGCGTATTTACCGGCGTAAGCGGTGCGGGCAAGTCGGTTTTGATGAGTGCGATAATGGCGGTTTTTGGACTCAAGGATAGCGACGCAAAGCTGATTGAAGCGGATGTGGAGTATAAATTCAGTGCCGAGGAGTATGCGATTGAGAGCGAGCAGATAAATACTTTTAAGCTGTTTAGAGATAAGGCGACAAGGTATTTTATCAACTCTCAGGCTATTTCAAAGAAAAATCTCGCCTCAATCGCAAAAGAGCATATAAAATATCTGTCCGCCAAAGAGATAAACGAGTTTGAAAACGAGAGATTTTTAAATTTGCTTGATATCGCCGAAAGTAAAAAAAACGGAGAATTTTTAAAATTTAAGCAGGAATTTGAGGCAAAATTTAAGGAATTTGATCAAATTTCAAAAGAGTTGCAAAATATAATGGAAGATGAAAGAAGGATTGAGGAGCTTAAGGAATTTGCAAGCTTTGAGATATCAAAAATAGAGTCTGTTAGCCCAAAAGTAGGCGAATTTGAAGAGCTTATGGAGATAAAAAAACGCCTTAGTAAAAAAGATAAGATAAATGAAGCTTGGAGTAGGGCCGAAGCCGTATTTCACGCTGAAAGAGCCGTCATAGATGCGCTAAATATCAGCGATATAGATGCGAGCTTTTTTGAAGAGTGCATGAACGAGCTTAGAATAGCGCGCGACAACCTAAATATGGATGAGCTTGAAGATATCGATATAGAAGGCGTTTTGGATAGGATCGAAGCACTAAATTCGCTAATTCGCAGATACGCAAGCATCGAAGAAGCGCTTGAAACTTTAAAAAAACGAAAAGCCGAGCTTGGTAAATATGAAAATATAAGCTTTGAAAAGAACTTGCTTGAAGCTAAATTTAATGCTTTAAAAAGCGAGATTAACGATATGTCAAGCAAGCTTACAAAGGCAAGGAGTGAAAATCTAAAAGAGCTTGAAAGCCTTATAAATTCTTATCTTAAAGAGCTTTATATGAGTAAGATAACTCTAAAGATAAGCCCAAAACCGCTTGATAAATTCGGCGTTGACGAGATAGCTTTAAGCTTAAACGAGACCAATTTAAAAAATTTAAGCTCGGGCGAACTGAATCGTTTGCGACTTGCCTTTATAGCAAGTGAAACGCAAATTTCAGGAAGCGGAGAAGGGGTAATAATCCTTGATGAAATAGATGCGAATTTAAGCGGAAAAGAGGCGATGAGTATCGCAAATGTGCTTTTAAATTTAGCTAAATTCTATCAGATTTTTGCTATCTCGCACCAGCCTCAACTTAGCTCAAAGGCAAATTCTCACTTTTTAGTTGAAAAACTTGAAGAAAAATCCATCGTAAGAGAGCTTGAAAACAGCGAACGAATATCTGAGCTTGCAAGAATGATAAGCGGAGAGACCGTAAGCAAAGAGGCGATGGAATTTGCCAAGCAGCTTTTAGACGGGTAGTTATGTCCTAAATTTTATTTTTAAAAAAGAAAAAAGATGATAATATCTAACGCTTTTGAAAAAAGTTAATATAGTTTAAATATAAAATTTAATAGGTAATATAAAAAATATGGAAAAAAATAGAATTTTAATAGTAGAGGATAACAAATCACTTGCAAAACTAATAGCTAAAAAGATGGAAGACAACGTCGATATGCAGGTTGATATAGCTTATAGTTTAAAAGAGGCGCAGGAATTTTTAAAAAATCCAAATGATTATTTTATAGCGTTGCTTGATCTAAATTTGCCTGATGCTCCAAACGGCGAGGTTGTTGATTATGTGATTTCAAAAGGCTTGCCGAGCATAGTTTTAACAGGAAGTATGGATAATAAAACAAGAGAGACTTTCATACATAAAGATATTGTGGATTATGTTTATAAAGGCAATATGGAGGATATAAATTATATATTTCATATGATTAATCGTCTTAGACAAAATAGGCAATATAAAGTAATGGTCATTGAGGATTCTTTGACGTTTAGAAATAGCTCGAAAAAAATTTTAAAAAGCTTGCAGTTTGAAGTATTTGCCGCAGCTCACGGCGAAGAAGCTCTTGGCTATTTTAAAGATAATCCCGATATAAAGCTTATTGTTACAGATTATAGAATGCCTGTTAAAGACGGTCTTGAAGTTTTAAAAGCAGTAAGAAAAGACAAGGATAAAAACTCTTTGGGAGTTATTGTAATGACCTCTCCTAAAGACGAGATAAATGCAGCCGTATTTCTTAAAAGCGGTGCTAATGACTTCATAGCAAAGCCTTTTGAAAAAGAGGAGCTGATATCTAGAGTAAATAACACTATAGAAGCCATGGAAAATATAGAAAGAATTGCAAATTTTGCTAATTGTGACTTTTTAACGGGCGCTTACAACAGGCGTTATTTTTATAGCGACATGGATGAATATTTAAAGAAAATCGCAGAAAAAAATGAAAATTACGCTTTGGCAATGATAGATATTGATCATTTTAAAAAGATAAATGATACATATGGGCACGACGGCGGTGACAGAGCGCTTAAATTTTTAGCTAAAAAACTTATAGACTCAACAAAGGGAAGCGATATAGTAGCTCGCTTTGGCGGCGAGGAGTTTTGTGTGGCACTTAAGAATATACGCCAAGAAGAGGCCGTGAAATTTTTTGTCAATTTAAGAGCCGCTATAGCATCAAGTGTAGTTATGCTAAAAAAAGCAAATATTCAAATGACCGTTTCTATCGGTTTGGCATTTGGAGATAACGAATCTAACGTAGATGAAATGCTGGAACTTGCAGACAAGGCTCTTTATGCCGCTAAGAAAAACGGAAGAAACCGCGTGGAGATCAATCTGTGATCATAGATACTCACTGCCATCTTGACGATAATAGATATGATGACGATCTTGATACGGTCATGCAAAATGCCTACAACGCAGGCGTGGGAGGGGTTTTAATCCCGGGGGCTGATATTAATGATTTACCAAAAGCTGCTAAGATATCTCAGAAATTTGATAATGTATTTTTTGCCGCAGGCGTTCATCCATATCACAAAGAGGATTTAGATATCGATACGCTTCGTAAATTTGCCAGTCATGAGAAGTGTATAGCTATCGGGGAATGCGGGCTTGATTATTTTAGATTGCCAAAAGACGATAGTGAAAAAATAGCTGAAAAAGAGCTTCAAAAGAGAGTTTTTATCTCTCAGCTTGATTTGGCTAGCGAGCTAAAAATGCCTGTTATTTTACATATTAGAGATGCCAATGAGGATACTTTTAATATACTAAAAGAGTATGCAAGTAGGCTTGTGGGTGCCGTAATGCACTGTTATAACGCATCTCCTTTGCTTTTGGAACTTAATAAATTCGGGAATTTCTATTTTGGCATAGGCGGGGTTTTGACGTTTAAAAACGCTAAAAATTTAGTGGAAATTTTGCCTAAAATTCCACAAGATAAGTTACTAATTGAAACAGACGGTCCGTATCTTTCTCCGGAGCCGTATAGAGGCAGAAGAAACGAGCCGATATATACTCAGCTGGTTGTTGAGAAAATGGCTGAAATTTTAAATTTAGATAAAGAGAGGTTGATAAATTTAACAACATCGAATGCAAAGATGCTTTTTGGGCATTTTAAAACAGCATAAACCAAGGAGAAAAATGAGATATTTTAAGATAATTCTTTTGTGTATGACCTGTTTTGGAGTTTTGTCTGCATCAACGGCAAACAAAGATCATGTAGAAATACAAAAGAAGATATTAAAAGAGTTTGATATAGATGCTAAATTTATGAAAAATCCACACTATAGCTCTATAAAAAATAGCATAAAAGAGAGCAAGAAGAAGGAATTCGTAAAAACTTTAAAAAACGGACATAGGCACATACCTACTCTTCAAAAAATCATCAAAGACTCGGGTATTCCGGAATCTTTTTTATATCTTGCAATGATAGAATCAGGATTTTCCAATAATGTCGTATCAAGCAAGAGTGCAATCGGAATTTGGCAGTTTATGGCTCCTACTGCAAGGCTTTACGGTCTTAGAGTGGATAACTATACGGATGAGAGAAAAGATCCTATCGCGGCAACTATCGCGGCAACCAAATACCTTCAGAGCTTAAAAGACGAATTTGGGAAATGGTATCTTGCTATGATGGCGTATAACTGCGGCAATACCAAACTAAGATCGGCTATTAAAAAGGCAGGAACGGATGATCTGGCTACCTTGCTTGATGCAAATAAAGGCTATATCCCAAAAGAAACTAGAAATTTTGTTAAGAAAATTTTAACCGTTGCTCATATCGCAAACGATAAAAACTTCCTTAGCTCAAAAGATGCCGAGCTTATAACAAATGCAAAAGGCATGGAGATTGAGAAGATAAAAGTACCCGGAGGAACTACTTTGATGGAGGTAGGCGACAGTATCGGACTTAGTCTAAAAAGAATGAAAGAGTATAACTCTCATCTTAAATTCGTCTATACTCCGCCTGTTGATAAGCCGTATTATATGTATATACCAAAAAATAAAAAAGAGATGTTTGATAATAATTTCGAGGTTGCTAAAAATCGTAAATTTGAAATTTACACCGTGGGCAAAAACGAAACGCTCCTTGCAATCGCTGAAAAAACAGGCGTAAGTCACAAGATCATCAAAGAGTATAACGCTCTTGCTTCAAACGAGATAAAGCCAAATCAAAAATTAGTCATTCCTAGCGACCAAGATGTTAATTACCTAGCCGAATATATAGTAAAAAGTGGAGACACTTTAAGTGAAGTTGCAAAGAAATTTGATGTCGCTTTTGAGGATTTAAAGGATGCAAATAGCTTGATGAGCTCAAATTCTTCTATCGGAGCAAAGCTTGCAACCTCAGAATAGTATAAAATTTACGCTTCTTAGTGTTTTTATAGTTATATTTTTTACAGGCTGTTCGGTCGTAAGCGGGATATTGGGACCAAGCGGACCAAAGGGGCCTACACAAGAAAAGATAAATAACTCTAAAAAGGTGCATGAAGCCACTATGCGCCCTTATAAGATAAACGGCAAGACTTATTATCCTACGGTTGTTAGTGTAGGAGATACGGCTAGCGGTATTGCAAGTTGGTATGGTCCTGATTTTCACGGCAAAAAAACTTCAAACGGTGAAATTTATAATATGTACAATATGACTGCCGCGCATAAGACTTTGCCGATGAATACAATGGTTAGAGTGGTAAATTTAAAAAATAAAAAAAGCATTGTGGTGCGTATAAACGACCGCGGACCCTTTGTGGCAGGTAGAGTTATAGACCTCTCAAAAACCGCTGCCTCAAAGATAGATATGATAGCCGCAGGAACCGCTCCGGTATTTTTGGAAGTCATAGGATTTAACGGCAAGATCAGCGATAGCTCCACAGTTGCTTCTGGTACAACAAAAGAGCAAAAGACAACCGGAGGCGTAGTTGTAGCGCAAAAACCGCAAGATGTGTTTGTAGGCGGAGAATTTATGGTTCAAATCGGGGCGTTTAGAAATTTAAGCGGTGCTACAACTTACAAAAATAAGCACTCAACTAAAAACTATACCGCCGAAATTAGAAAATATACGCTTGATAATAAGCCGATTTATAGAGTTTTCTTAACAGGATTTAGAAGCGAAAACGAGGCTAGAGACTTCATTGAAGCAGGGCATATAGAAGGCGCATTTATCGCAAGGGAGTAAGCGTGCAAAAGATAAGAAAGACCAAAGAGACTGATATAAGCTTAGATTTGGAAATTTATGGAAGCGGAAAGTGCGAGATAAGCACAGGCATAGGATTTTTTGATCATATGCTTGAAGCTTTTGGCAAGCATGCTTTGTTTGATATGAGGCTTATTGCAAAGGGTGATTTGCATATAGATTTTCATCATACGGTTGAAGATACGGGCATAGTTATAGGCTCGCTTTTAAAAGAGATGATATATCCTGTAAACGGGATAGAAAGATTTGGAGAGGCTACTGTCGCAATGGATGAAGCAGCGGTTAATTGCGCCCTTGATCTATCTAATCGACCTTTTTTGGTTTATGAAAGTATTAGCGATGGCAAAGTAGGTGATTTTGATATCGAGCTTGTTAATGAATTTTTCCAAGCTCTTGCATTTAACGCAAATATCACGCTTCATATAACTAAAATTCGCGGTAAAAACTCTCACCATATTATAGAAGCAAGCTTTAAAGCTCTAGCCGTGGCTCTTAGAAGAGCGCTTGCTAAAAACGAAAGAATCGGAGTTCCAAGCACAAAGGGAGTGCTGTGATAGAGATAATATTTTTAGACGTTGATGGATGTATGACCGACGGTAAGATAGTCTATAGCGCAAACGGCGAGGAGATTAAATTCTTTGACGTTAAAGACGGATACGCCATAGAAAGCTGGCTTAAGCTTGGTAAAAAAGTAGCCATCATAACAGGAAGAAAATCCGCAATCGTAGAAAGAAGAGCTGAAAATTTAAAGATAGATCACGTATATCAAGGCGTAAGCGATAAATTTGCCGTAGCTGAAGAAATTTTAAAATTCGAAGGACTAAGCTTTGAAAATGCAGCCGCTATAGGCGATGACTATAATGACTATAAGCTTTTAAAGGCTGTAAAGTGGAGCTTCAAGCCAAAAAATGCCATAAAAGAACTTGATGTAAAAACCAAGCTTGATTTTAAGGGCGGCAATGGGGCGATTAGGCAGATGATTGAAATTTTGATAAAGCATGAAAATCTTTATGAAGAGTGGTCTAAACGTTGGTTATAAAGATTTTTTACTTCGTTATATCTATTTTTAGCGTAGCGATGGTTTATCTGACTATCCAAGATCCGTATCATAGCGATTTTTTAAAGCCCGACAAAAATATCGCTAATATGAGAATGGGAAATGTTGTTGATTATGAGATAAATTCTACTTTGATATCTGGTAGATATGAGGCTCAAAGTTGGAATAGATATTCAGATAGAGATGAGTTTGTAATGTTTAAAGCTCAAATTTTAAAAGATGATTTGGAACATAATTTAAGCTCTATAAATGCTATGCATAAGAGTAATGTTTTTTTGTTTAAAAATAATGTAAATTACATTAATAGCGATAGGGTAAATTTCAAGTCCGAAGAGGCTAAGTATGATATAAATAAGAAGATTTTAAGTTCAACAGTTCCTTTTGTTATTACTCAAAATAGTGATAAAATAACAGGCAATAATGTAACTTATGATGTAAATTCTAAAAAAATATATGCAAAAGGAATAAAAGCATGGATAGAGGAAAAAAGATAATATTTTTGCTTGTAGCTTTATATTTAATACCTTTGATGGCTGAACAGGTCGAGATAACTGCTGATAGTTTTTTTGCGGACGAAAATAAGCTCATTAGTGAATTTAAAGGAAATGTAATAGTAAAAAAGAATAAGGATATTTTAACTGCAGATAAAGTTATAGTATATTTTGATGAGAAAAAGAATCCGTTGAAGTATTTTGCAGTCGGTAGTCCAAAATTTAAAGTCATCATACAAAATAAAAATTACAACGGAAGCGGAAACGAGCTGATTTACGAGCCTGCGCCGAATTTATACACCATAAACGGAAACGGCTTTTTGCACGAAGAAGAAACCGATAAAAAAGTCTACGGCGAAAAGATAACCGTAAATCAAAATAGCGGAACGTATAATGTAAATAGCGGCAACAAAAAGCCGGTTAAATTTATCTTTCAGGTTGAAGAAAAGAGTAAGAACAAGTGATTAGAGCGCTTAATGCCAAATTTTTAATCTCGGCGCCAAATATTTCCCTAGCTCCGCCTGTTAGCGGTAGCGAGGTTGCTTTTTTGGGGCGATCGAATGTGGGCAAAAGTAGCCTTATAAACGCTCTTGTAAATCACAAAAATTTAGCCAAAAGCTCTTCTACTCCCGGTAAAACTCAGCTTATAAATTTTTTTGAAGTAGGCTACGAATACGATGAGCAAAGAATCAATCTTGTATTTGTCGATCTGCCCGGTTTTGGTTATGCAAAAGTGGCAAAAAGTATGCATAACGAATGGAGGAGGAATTTGGACGAATATTTAAAACAAAGATCTAATATCAAGTTGTTCGTTCATCTTATAGATAGTAGGCATTTTGATCTTGAGATAGATAAAAATGTAAGTGACTACCTGCAAAGCTTTTTAAGAGCCGATCAGAGAATTTTAAACATCCTAACAAAGGCGGATAAGCTAAATCAAAGCGAAAAAAGCGCAGCTTTAAAGGCCTATCCAAACGCTCACTTTGTATCCGTTCTTAAAAAAATAGGCATTGATAAAGCCAATGAGCTAATAGTAAAAAACGCATTGGGTGTATAGATGAACGGCGCAATAAACTTCAGAAAGCCTAAACTAAAGGATATAAAAGCTATGCAAGAGCTTGTCCGTGAAGAGGTTGCAAGCGGACTTATCCTGCCAAGAAGTGACGATGAAATTTCAACCAATATCAGGTCTTATATGCTTGCTTGTTTGCATGAAGACGGCAAGGAAGAAGAGATTGTCGGGTTTTGTGCACTTCATATACATACTGTAAACTTGGCTGAGGTTAGAAGCCTTGTAGTGTCTAAAAATTTAAGAGGCGGCGGAGTTGGAAGCAAGCTCGTGCAAAAGATACTTAGGGAGGCTAAAGAGTATGAAATCAAGACCGTTTTTACTCTAACTTACCGAAAAAGCTTCTTTGAAAAGCTTGGTTTTGTTGAAATTCCAAAGTCTGATTTGCCTGCGCAAAAAATTTGGGCCGATTGTATTAAATGCAAGCATTTTCCGGTATGCGACGAAATAGCTCTGATTTACAAATTCTAAAATTCGCTCTTTGGACGGCGTTTTTGCTTGTATATCAAGCCGCCACAAGCGTAGCTACCTACTTGCCGCCACTTATAGGCATATTTTTTACCTATATGATTATCTTAAATATCGAAAAAAATAAAAAAGTCAAAAAGTATGACAAAAGATGGTATTTTGCTATCTTTTATCTGATTTTTGCCGAGCAGGTGCATGGATATGCGCTTTTTTCTACGATGATAGGGTTTTTGCTGTTTTATTATCTGGTTTCTGATTGGCTGCTTGTAACATTTAAATCGCGTGAAATTTTGCTTATAGTTTTTGTCGCAAGCGGATACTTTATGACTTGTTTGATCACTTTACTATTGCGATACGTCGCAAATTTACCTATGCTAAATTTTGACCACAGGTATTTTGTTTACATAGCCTTTGAAGCTCTTTTGGCGACTATCTTATTTCGCGAGCGATTTGCATGAGAATGCGCATAGTTTTTGCCGTCATATTTAGCGTTTGGATCTTGCTACTTGTTAGAATTTATCACATTAGTATCAAGTCAAACGAAATTTACGAAGAGATTGCCGAGCAAAACGTAGTAAAATCTCAATTCATTCCCCCTGTAAGAGGTCAAATTTTAGACGTTAAAGGAAATCCTGTGGCGGTAAATCGTCTCGGGTTTTCGGTATCTATCAAGCCGCATTTAAGCAAGAGTAAAATTTTAGACGAAGAGCTTTTAAATTTGGCTCAAATTTTTGAAGATATAAACGTTACCAAGCTAAAACGCGATTACATTAAAGCTGATTCACCTTATAATCAAGACTTCATCGAGATCATAAATTTTATCGATTATGACACGATGATACCTCACATCTCTTCGCTTTCGCTTCGTGAAGTTTTAAGCGTCAAGCCCGCTTCTAAAAGGCATTATCCATATTCGCACCTTGCTTCTCATATCATCGGTTACGTAGGAAGAGCAAACAAAGATGACGTTTTAAACGACCCTATCGCCAAGCTTACCAATCACACGGGTAAAAGCGGTATAGAGAGGTTTTACAACTCTATCTTGCAAGGCGAGGAGGGGGTTAGGAAGATAAAGGTAAATGCCCTAAACGAGCAGGTAGAAGAGATATCTATGACCTATCCAAAAAGCAGAGATATCACTCTAAGCATCGATCTTGAGATGCAAAGATATGTGGAAGAAATTTTTGACAAAGACGCAGGCGCGGTTATCGTGATGGATGTGCAAGACGGCTCGATTTTAGCGGCCGGAAGCTTTCCGGAGTATGACTTAAACCCTTTTGTGACGGGAATTTCAAAAGCAAAATGGGACGAGCTGATAAATGGCATAGATCATCCCTTTTTAAATAAGCTGGTAAACGGGCATTATCCTCCAGGGTCCGTTATCAAAATGGGCGTCGCGCTTGCCTTTTTAAACTCTGGCAAGATGGATAAAAGCTCGGGGTATTATTGTAGTGGCACTCTTGAGGTCGGCGGACGAAATTTTAGGTGCTGGAACCAGTATGGACACGGTTTTGTAGATATGAACTCGGCGATTAGAGAAAGTTGTGATGATTATTTTTACAAAGGCAGCCTTAAAATCGGTATAGACGCTATCGCACCGGTGCTCGAGCGCCTTGGCTTTGGTCAAAAAACGGGAGTTGATCTACCTAATGAATTTATAGGAATCGTGCCGAGTCGTGAATGGAAGATGCAAAAATACGGTCAGCCTTGGTATCACGGCGAGACTTTAAATAGCTCCATTGGACAGGGAAATTTCTTAGTAACCCCTATGCAGATAGCAAGACATACTGCCATGCTTGCAACCGGCAAAAATATCACACCGCATTTTTTGCATAGCGTGGGTGAAGAGGTAGCTAAATTTGAGCAAAGCGATGATATATTTACGTCTTTTGAGAAAAAACAGCTTCCGTATATAAGAAAAGCGATGTATGAGGTCGCAAATCACCAAAAAGGCACGGCGTTTAAGCACTTTAAGGAGGCAAAGCTAAAGCTTGCGGCAAAAACGGGAACCGCACAGGTCGTAGCGATCTCTCAAACCGAAAAAAAACGTATGAAAGAAGAAGATATGAAGTATCTTCAACGCTCTCATGCGTGGATGACTACTTACGGTCCTTATGAAAATCCAAGATATGTCGTAACCGTCATCATAGAGCATGGCGGACACGGCGGACTTGCCGCAGGACCGCTTACGGCTAAAATTTTTAACAAGCTTATAGAGCTTGGCTACATAGATCAAAAATACGTTATCGAAAGCACTCTTGAAAAAGAAGAGAAAAAGAAACTCGAAGAGGAGAAGAAAAAAGAGAAAAAGAAAGCCTCTTAATCTTCATCCATAGTGCGCACTATCAGGCTTTTTGGAAGGCTAAATTTCTCTATCACTTCGCACTCCTTAGCTCTCATCTCTCCGCTATCTATCTCATGATCAAAGCCAAGCAGGTGAAGCAAGCCGTGCGTAAAGAGCAGGGCTATTTCGGAATCTCTTTCGTGTCCTAGCTCGGCAGCTTTTTGCTCTGCCAAGTTTGTGTTTATAACAACGCATCCAAGAGGCAAATGAAGCTGATAAACAAGCGGAAAGCTAAGCACATCGGTTGTCTTATCGATACCCCTTTGGCTTAGATTTATCTCTCTCATCTGCTCATTATCAACGAAGCTTAACTCCACGTCGCCGCTTGTTAAAAATTCGCAAATTTCATCTAAAATTTCAGGATAATCATCTTCGCAAAGTATCATTTATAAGGCTTCCTTTGATAAATTTGAGTATAATTTTAGCTAAATTTTGCATTTATAAACTCAAATTTAAAGCAAAAACATCAAATTTAGACCAAAGGCGATAGATGAAAAAGGCGGTTTGTATCATAAGCGGAGGCATGGATAGCACTCTTTGTGCCTATATGGCAAAGCATGCCGGATATGAGATAATAGCGCTTCATTTTGATTACAATCAGCGCACCATGAAAAAAGAGCGCGAGGCTTTTTATCAAATTTGCGCCGATCTTGGCGTAAGCAAATCCTTGGTGCTTGATGTTAGCTTCATCTCTCATATCGGAGGTAGCGCACTAACCGATACCTCTATAGACGTTCCTAAAAATAGCCTAGCAGAAGATATCCCTATAACTTACGTGCCATATCGCAACGGAATATTTTTATCAATCGCCGCCTCACTTGCCGAAAAAGAAGGTGCCGAAGCGATATATATCGGAGTGATAGAGGCTGACGGAAGCGGCTATCCTGACTGCACGAGCGAGTTTATAGATAAGATGACGGCGGTTATAAACGAAGGCACGGCTATAAAAACAAGGATAGAGATAAAAACCCCGCTTGTAAATCTTACAAAGGCTGATATCGTGCAAAAGGCTTTGGAATTTAAAGTGCCTTTAGAGCTTACTTGGAGCTGTTACGAGAGCGAGAAGGAAGCTTGCGGGCAGTGTGATAGCTGCTTGCTTAGGCTTAGAGGATTTAAGCAAGCGGGCGTAAGAGATGAGATAAGATACAAGAAAACAAACTAAACAAATTTGCTTTTAACCCAGAACTTTGCCAAGAACTTGTCGGTAAGTAAATTTATCAATAGTGTCGATAAGAGAATTTATAATACACAAGTAAAATTAATTAGACTAGGCCATTAAAAGCAGTTTTTTGTATTTAGTTTTGGCAGGATTGCCGCTTAAAATCCAAATAAATTCGCCTCTTTGTCTTGCTTGTTTAGCATCGCTTCCAGTTCTGATTTTTGGCATTTAACAAGCGCGTAGCGGAAATTTGTAAGCTCTTTTAGCTCACTTAAATCATTAAAAACAAAGGTTGCTTCTAAATTTGATCTGAAATTTACAGGAACGCAAATTTCTATCATCTCGCTAAAATTTCGCCTTAAAAAATTTGCTTCCATCTCAAAAAGAGATTCGTCGTTTTCTACTATAAAAGCCCTAAAGCTTGCTCCAAATGGAGTGATTTTAAAATTTCTATCTATAAATATCGGCTCAAAGTGCTCGATCCCTCGCAGATCACCGAGTCTAAATTCGATCTCGTTTTTGTTTAGATATCCTATGAGTCCTGCTAAAAATCCTTTAAAGACTTTGGATATGGCTAAATTTTGATAATAGATGCCGCTACAAATAAGAGTCGTAAAGAAAATTGAGCCTTCATTTATGGCTTCAGCACTCATATCTGTCCATGCGGTATCGTAAAAAGGCGCAACCTTGGAGAGAATTTTAAGATCGTCGCAAAAGAACGTATCGGCCTCTTTGGCGTGAAAAATTTTGATAAAGAGCTCTTTTATGTCAGTCGGAAGGATAGATGCGTTTTTTGCTAGACTCATACGCTTTAAGATAGCCTTTTGAACGGCATTTATGGAGCAGAATTTAAGTCTTTTTGAGCTACTCTCAAAGCGAACTAAGCGCATGATGGCCGTATTTAGATTATCAACTCTGATAAATGCTACTTCCTTGTCGGTAATCTCGCACTCTTTATCGACTAAGACCGCGTATGCCCCGTTTGCCGTAGCTTCATTGATGTCTTCTTGCGTAGCGTCTATGCCTATATATGCGTATCCTTGGCGAATACTCTTAGCCTCAAACGAAAAATCAACAACGCTTGTTACGCTTGGCGTGTTCATGCTGTCGCCGTTGATTAGACGTTTTAAGTTTTCTATATTCATCATTTAGCCGACGATCGCTCCGTTTTTAACGCTTGAGATAGGACTTAACAGCGCTAGCGAGCCGTCTTCTGCCGTAAGTATCATGCCTTGAGAGATATTGCCAAATATCTTAGCCTCTTTTAAATTTGCCAGCACGCAAACTTGCTTACCGACAAGCTCTTTTGGATCATAAAATTTAGCAATTCCCGATACGATCTGTCTTGGCTCGCTCTCGCCAAGATCTATTTTGAATTTAAGCAGTTTATCGCTGCCTTCGATATTTGAAGCTTCTAAGATAGTTCCAACTTTGATAACACACCTTTTAAACTCATCTATCTTTATCTTTATCTTTGGCGTTTCGTCTTTGCTAGGTTCGGCTACGCTTGGCGCAGGAGTGCTCATAAGCTCTTTTTCTATCTTTGGAAAGAGCGGCGCGGTAGTCTCACAAACAAAGTCTAAAACTTCGTTTCCAAGTATTATCTTTTGATAATTTTGGGTCGAAATTTCAAATTTCATCGCTCTGGCTATCTTCTCGCAAGTCTTTGGCATTGCAGGACTTAGCAAGATCGCTACACGTGCAAGCAAATTTGCACAAAGGCTTACAAGAGCGTTTGCTTCATCGTTTTTGCCCTCTTTTATCAAATTCCAAGGCTCAAATTTTGCAATGCTTGCGTTTGCGATATTTAGCACTCGCCAAAGCTCCTCTAAGTAGCGATTTGTGGCAAAAATTTCTAAATTCTCACAAGCTGCTTTTAGATGAGCGGTTGATTCGTCCAAGATTTCTTTATAGTATTTTTTTACATCTTTGCTTGAAATTTCGTAGTTTGAGTATTTGCCACTCATTCCGATTATGCGGTTTAGCAAGTTTCCAAGATCGTTGCTGAGCTCCGAGTTTATGCGCTCGATAAGTGCTTTTTGCGAGAAATCCCCGTCTTGGCCAAACGGAACTTCACGCAGCATAAAGTATCTGAAATTTTCAAGTCCATAAGCGTCTGCAACCTCTTTTGGCACGACTACGTTGCCCTTGCTCTTGCTCATCTTTTCGCCGTTTCTAGTCCACCAGCCGTGTGCCGCGATATGCTTAGGAAGCGGCAAATCAAGACTCATCAAAAACGCCGGCCAGTAAATCGCATGAAAGCGCAAGATATCCTTGCCGACTAAGTGCACCGCATTTTCCCAAAAGCCCATTTTCTCGCCGTCTCTAGTGTAGCCAAGTGCGGAGAGATAGTTCATCAGAGCATCAAGCCAGACATACATCACGTGCTTTGGCTCATTTAAATTTGCAGGCAGTTTTACGCCCCAGTCAAAGCTAGTGCGAGTTATGGATAGGTCTTTAAGCCCGCTTTTAACGAAGCTTACGACTTCGTTTTTTTTACCTTTTGGAAGTATGCACTGCTCGTTTTGCTCGTACCATTTAAGCAGTGCGTCTTCGTATTTTGATAGTTTAAAAAAGTAGCTTTCCTCTTTGACTAAGTTTGTAGATCGCCCACAGTCAGGACAGCACTCGTTATCTAAAAGTTGAGTTTGAGTAAAAAACGTCTCGCAGCTAACGCAGTAAAAGCCCTCGTATTCGCCTTTATAGATGTCGCCTTTTTCAAGCATTTTGTTAAAAGCGTTTTGAACGGTTAGTTTGTGGCTCTCATCTGTTGTGCGGATAAAGTGATCATAACTTATCTCAAATTCATCCCAAAGCTCTTTAAATTTTGCGCTTATCTCGTCTGCGTATGCTTTTGGGCTTTTGCCTTTTTTTTGCGCAGCTTGTTCTATCTTTTGTCCGTGCTCATCGGTTCCTGTTAAAAAAAACGTCTCTTCGCCTTTAAGTCTTGCAAATCTAGCCATCGTATCGGCGATGATCGTAGTGTAGGCGTGTCCGATATGAGGAACGTCATTTACATAATAAATCGGTGTTGTTATATAAGCTTTCATAATCTTCCTTAATTAAAAATCAAATCCGCCGGTGCTACCTTTAGACATCGAATTATAGACGGCATCAACATAATTTTTACGAATTTCGCATTCAAATAAATTTTCGCAGGCAAAACAGCTTGTTAGGTTTTTTTGAGATTGGCATGACTTTAATATGTCTATTTGGTTATCAAGCTCAAGCTCGAATTTGTCTTTTTGCTTAAGCTCTTTAGCCATTTTTGCTTCCGTAAAATTCATGCAGAGTCTTTATCTCCTCTTTGGAGCCAAAGAAGCATGGAGTAGTTTGGTGAATTTTTTCTATCTTTATATCAAAAAGACTCGCAGAGTAGCCGTCACTCGTAGCTCCGTCTGCGCGCTCATAGATAAAGGCAAAAGGCAGCACTTCAAAAAGCACTCTAAGTTTGCCGTTTGGCGCATCGGTGGTAGACGGGTAACTAAAAAGTCCGCCGCCTTTTAATAAAATTTGATGCAAGTCGCTTACCATTGCGCCTGAATATCTTAAGCGGTATCCTTGCTCAAAAAGCTCTCTTATAAATTTAGCGTGCGTATCGCTCCAGCCTTTTTGAGTGGCACCCGTGGCGTTTAGCTTGCCTTTTTCTTTTAGCTGCAAATCTTTGATAAATTGAAATTTGCCCTCTTTGTTAAGTCTATAAAGCTTTGGCTTATCCGTGCAGATAACCAGCTCAAGGCGTGGTCCATAGACGCTATATGCCGAAGCTACTAAATTTTCAGGCTTTAGTTCGTTTTCATATATGCCAAATATCGAGCCTATAGCAAAATTTACATCAACCAAGCTTGAGCCGTCAAGCGGATCGTATGCTACGATGAATTTTGCATTTTCGTTAAGCGCTAAAATTTCGTCCTTTTCCTCGCTAACCAGCGCTTTTACGCACTCTAAATTTGCAAATTCGCGCGTGATTATCTCGTCACTTAGCACATCAAGTTTAAGCTGGGTGTCTCCAGTAGCGTTTGCATGATCGGTGTAGCCAAGATCGGCAAATTTTATCTCTTCTGCAATCTTAACGGCGATTTGTTTAATCGTTTCAAAAATTCTTTCCATCATAAAGCCTTTGCGTTTTGTAAAATCCACTCACAAATAGTGTCTATATCGTCTAAATTCATATTTAAAATATCAAATTCACACTCTTTTTTATAGCTTGCAATAGCGTTTGAAAATCCGATGTATTCAGCGTTTATCTCGTCTTTAAACACGCTTAACCTAGGAAGCGGTAGGGTTTTAAGCCCTTCTACTAACAGTAGGTCAAATTCGCCCACCATAGACACTACTTCATCAAGACTCTTTTGCTCTTTTGAAAAGTATGTCGTGCGCGTGGGGCTTAGCACAACCACATCCGCACCTATCTCGCTAAATCTATAGCTATCTTTGCCCTCTACGTCAAAGCGAGCCTTGTCGCCCGGATCGTGCTTAATGATAACTACCTTTAGTCCGTCTTTTATAAATTTTTGCCCCACCTTTAATATAAGCGTAGTTTTGCCGCTATTTGAGGGTCCTGAAAACGCCATTGCCAATCTTTTCATCTATTTCCAACTTCTAAATTTTCGTAAGATTATAACAAATTTAGGCTTTCTTAAAGCAAAAATTACCCAAATTAAAGATAAAATAAGAAAAAATTTCAAGGTATTATTATGAAAAATTTACTGATATGCTTAGCTCTTATGACGGGTTTTTTAGGGTGTTCTAATAAAATTGTCATTCACGAACCTCTTAAAAACGAGCTTTTGGCTTATACGAGCAAGAGTGAAATAATCCAAAAAAATCTTAAAATTTTAGTCTTAGGAACCTATCTAAACCCCGTTCATAGCGAGCTTATAAAAGAAAATAAAGATGAGAAATTTATAATCGCTATACACCCAAAAGATGCTGACGTAAATTTAAAAAGTTTTAGTCTAAATAACGACATAAGCGGTATTAAAACCAGAATTTTAGACGAAAATGACGAGCTTTTAAAGCTCATCACCTTTCAAATGCCGTGGGGAAAATATATCGAAGTAAGCGCACCTGAAAAGAGTTTGGATAGACTTAATCTCTCTTTCGAAATTTATCCGTCAAATCAGGTAAGCTTAGAGTTTCAAAAAGTTTCAAAATCGATGTACTGGAATTAAGCAGGTGCGAGTATATAACGTAGTTTGCGAGCACTTTTTTGCCATAGTGCCTGCTTTCGGCATAGGGCACAAGCTCAAGCGATAAAAACGGCTCAAATTTTCCTTCGTTAAATAGATCTCCGCGCTGAAGCATGCGCTTGGTAAAGCCGATACCGCCGTTATATGCATAAGCTATAAAGAGCGGATGGTGCAAGAATTTTTCAAGATAGTTTAAGTGGTGATCTGCAAATTTTAAAGCAACCCTTGGATCAAACATATCGTCTTGATCAAAGCCCTCTATCATAAGCTCTTTTTTTCCGATGTGATTTGCAAGAAACGGCATAAACTGCATCATTCCAAGCGCGTAAGATGTAGATATGACAGATGGGATAAACCTGCTTTCTTGCCTTCCGATAGCATAAATCGTAGCCTTTCTGGTTGCGTTTATATCCTCAAGTTCTTCTAAAAACGGCATGACAAAGTAGTGATCTTTATATCCGCTTGCTTTTTCCATGAAGTAAGCGTGCTGCCCAAGTGTCTCTTTGGTATTAAAAAGCTCTGCGAATTCAAGAGCTTTAGTTGCATTTACCTCTTTTACGATAGCAAAGGTTTTTTGCCATAAAAACGGATCTTTGATATCGTAGTCTTCGAGCTTTTGCTTGGTAGGTGTCGGCGAAAAAACTTTTGGAATTTCTTTGCCCGTTAGCTCGTTTGCGTATAAAGTGTAGATGTTTATGTCGCTACTTTTGTTTAGCTTTTCAAGCAAAATTTGATTTTTAGTTATGAGGTATTGCCAAAAAATTGCGGCATCCTTTGCGCCTTGGTTTTGAAAGCTCTCTTCGGCTTGTTTAAAAAATTTAAGCGCAATATGTGGCGAATCAAGCAAGATAGCGTTAAGCCCTAGCATATAAGAGTGCTGTTGGGTTGAAGTGTTAGCATCGATATTTAAGAAATTTTCCCTAAATTTAGCCATTTTTTTATCTATCACAAGACTGCTTGCGATCTTTTGAAATGATTTTTGGTTTGAAAGTAAATTCATAAAATGAGGCTCAAATTTGACGTTAAATTTCTCTTTGTCTTTTTGACTGCTTGAGTTAAATAGCGCTATAAACGCGTCCGTGTCGTTTTGATCGGCAAATTTTAAAGCGGCATTTTTAGCGTTAAGCGCTCTTAGCCTTCTTGCGACGTTTTTATCTATATCATCAAATTTATCGGCTAGAAGCGTCCTCTGGGCCTGTTTTATCTTCATCATAAAAGGCACTCTAAGCAGAGTTCTTTGGCAGGTTAAATTTGCGTCCATTATGTTTGTGGCATTTACGCTATCGCAGTTTGAAGCGACTTTTTTAGGCTTTATGATAGTATCAAGCACTTTTAGCATCGTAGGAGAGCGCCTAAAAATATCTTCATTTAAAATTTCAACTTGCTTTTTAGTGTAATTGCCTTCGCTGATTAATCGGTATATATAGTAATCTTTTGCCAAACCCTTTGGCTTATCCTTTATCTCTTCAAAATCTTTTACTCCGCCAAAAGCAAATGCGCTCAATGCGGCCAAGGTAAGGCTAAAGCGAAGCAGCAAATTCAAAGAGTAGCCTTATGAAAAATAGTTCTATAAATTTAAGAGCCAAAAGCACGATGATGGGCGCTAGATCTATGCCCCCAAATACGGTCGGCACAAAGCGCCTTATAAGCGCATATACGGGCTCGGTTAAGCGATAAAGAAGCTGGACTATAGGATTGTAAGGATCGGGTCTTACCCAGCTAACGATAGCCGAGATGATGATGACCCAAACGTAAATTTGCACAACCATCTGTAAAATACTTGCTATGGCCGAGATGAGAGTTGATAAAATCATTTTAAAATTTCCTTTAAATTGCCTTTGATGAGCGGAAATAGCTCGCTAAGCTCAGGTCCGTGCTGTTCGTTTGTAAGCAAAATTCTAAGCGGCATGAAAAAGCTTTTGCCTTTTAAATTTGTAGCGCTCATTAAAGCCTTTTTAAACTCGTCAAAGCTTTGAAATTCATCTAAATTCAATGAATTTGCAGCGCTTTTTATGATTTCACACTCGTTTTTAAACTCATCAGGAATGTTTTTTGGCGCAAATATCGCCTCTATCTTTTGTTTGATCTCATTTAGCAAGCTTGCCTCTTGGGTGTAAAATTTGATTAGATCCGCTAAATTTTCATCTAATCCGCTAAGTGCGGCAAGTCGCTTGTTGCTAGCTAGTTTGATATGTTCTCTGTTTATATGTTCAAGCATTTTTATATCAAATTTTGCAGGACTTGGCGAGACTTTAGAGATGTCAAACCACTGTGCAGCGTCCTTTATAGTAAAAATTTCCACAGGAGCTTTATAGCCAAGCGATATGATGTAATTTGCTATGGCTTCCGGCATAAATCCTTTAGAAAGCAGCCACTTTACGCTACTTTCGTTCTCGCGCTTGCTCATCTTTTTACCATCTATATTTAAGATGATAGGCAAGTGTGCGTAGCGAATTTTACTCGTGTAATCAAGCCCCTCTCTGATAAGCTCTTGCTTAGGTGTGTTGCTTACGTGATCCTCTCCGCGTATGACGAAAGTAACGCCCTCAAGCATATCGTCGGTTGCACAGGCGAAGTTGTAAGTGGGGGTTTTATCGGCACGCATGATGACAAAGCTATCGACATTTTCAGGCTCAAAGCTTACTTCTCCTTTGATAGCGTCTGTAAATTTCATCGTTTCTTTTGGCTTTTTCATACGGATTACAAAAGGCTTTTCGCAGGCTAAAACCTCTTCATCGCTCATCCTTTCGCAAGTGCCGTCATAGCGATATGCTATGCCTTTGGCTTTAGCGTTTTCTTTTTTAGCTTCCAGTTCGCTTTCGGTGCAAAAGCAGGCAAACGCTCGCTTATCTATCATTAGTTTTGAAGCAAGCTGACGGTGGAATTTTAAATTTTCGCTTTGATAGTAGAGCTGATCCCATTTAATGCCGAATTTAGTTAAAATTTCTAAAATTTCTTGGTCTTTTCCTTCTATATTTCTTTCTTTATCGGTATCTTCTATGCGCACTATAAAGCCACTTTTATCTTGTAAAGAGCAAAGATAATTTAATATGGCTACGCGCAAATTTCCAAGATGCATATCTCCTGTAGGAGAGGGTGCAAAACGATACATTGAGCATTTCCTTAAGTTGATTTGGGCTTGATTATAGCATTTTGTATGTAAATAATGTGTTAAACAAAATTGTTTATAATAACGCAATATTTAGTTTGATTTTCATTTAGCGTCTTAAAACTAAATCGAATTTTATATCTAATAAAATTTAATCACAAGGAGTACTAAATGAGTTTCGTTAAGGAATTCAAAGAATTTGCGATGCGCGGTAACGTGCTTGATATGGCTGTGGGTGTCGTTATCGGCGGGGCTTTCGGTAAGATTGTTTCATCATTGGTTGGCGACGTGATCATGCCTATCGTTGGAGTTTTAACCGGAGGAGTAAATTTCAGCGATCTTAAATTTGTGCTTAAAGAAGCTGCCGGCGAAGCGCCTGCCGTAACGGTTAATTACGGTTCGTTTATTCAAACTACGGTTGATTTTTTAATAATCGCATTTTGTATTTTTTGTGTTATCAAGGCTATAAATTCACTTAAAAAACCAAAAGAAGAACCTGCTCCTGCAGCACCTGCCGCTCCAAGCGAAGATATAGTATTGCTAACTGAGATTAGAGATCTTCTTAGAAAATAAAATTATTTTCATGAAGGAGCTCTCCTTCATGAAAATTTAATATAATCAAAACAACAGCGGATAATGGAATGCTTAGGCAAATAGGATTTTTTAACGAGCTAAATGAAGGCGAACTTAAAAGACTTGAAGATATAAGCATAGTTAAAAAATATAAAAAAGGCGAGTTTTTATTTATGGAGGGAGAGGAGTCAAAGTGGCTTCATCTCATGATAAAAGGTTCGCTGAAACTTTATAAAATCGGACCTAAGGGAAAGGAAATTTTCCTTCATCAGCTAAACGGCATGACTTTCGTCGCCGAGCTTGCGAATTTTGAAAATATCAAATTTCCAGCTACGGCGATATTTGTATCTTCCGGCGAAGTGCTAAAGATAGATTACGATAAATTTTACAAAGAATTTTTATCCAATCCTAAAATTTCAGTCGGCATCATAAAATCTCTATCTCAGAAACTAAAAATCGCAAGCGAACTTATCCATCAAGAGCTTGTTTTAAGCTCGGAGGCAAAAGTGGCTAAATTTTTAGTAAATCACTCTGATCTTTTTAATGCCTTAAAACACATCAAAATAGCTTCTATTTTAAACATAACTCCTGAAACTTTCTCAAGAATACTTGCTAAATTTAAAGCCCAAGAGCTTGTAAATTTGGACTCAAATAACAAAATCATCAGTATTTCCGAAGATAAACTTAAAGATTTTTTTGATAACTAATATTTAATATCAAATTAAGATTAATTGATTTTCGTCAATAATTTTTAATTCCGGCTTAGGTATAATAATTTAAATATTTTATTATAATATTTAAAGAAAATAAAATGTTACAAGAAGGATCCGTATGAAAAAGAAGTTTTTTGTTTGGTCGGTTGTACTTGGCATATTTATAGGTTTAATATCATCAATCGGTATCGCCGATATGCTTCATTATACCGGAAGCGATAAATTCTGCACTATGTGTCATACTATGAATCCTATGGTAACGGCATATAAAAACGACGTTCACGGAGGAAATAACAAACTTGGTGTCAAAGCCGAGTGCTCAGCCTGTCATCTTTCGCATGATAATACCTTAATGTATCTATGGACAAAGGCAAAAGTTTCTATAAATGACGGATATAAAACCGTATTTACCGATGTAAGTAAGATTGATTGGCATAAAAAGCGAGATCATGCTTATAAATTTACTTACGACAGCGGGTGCATGACCTGTCATTCGAATTTAAAAGAGGCTAATAATCAAGTCGATAAAGCTTGGCTTGCTCATAGGGATTATTTCGCAGGTCATATAAATAAAACCTGTGTTCAGTGCCACAACAACGTGGGACACAAAAATATGGGCATTGAGATTACTAAATACTGGGACAATATAAATGCAAACAATAAATAAAACCTATAAAGGAGGAACAATGTTGAAAAAAGTTGTTGTATTATTAACCTGTCTTTTTTCGTTCGCATTTGCAGAAAGCATTTCGGATGCAAATCTTGTGAAAAACTTAAAAGTTAATCGCAATTTAACTCCGCTTGCTAAAAGCTGCGTTGAGTGCCACGCAAAAGAGACCCCCGGCATCGTTGCTGATTGGAAAAATAGCCGTCACGCGCATGTCGGAGTAAGCTGTACGGATTGTCACTCGCATCCGGCCGATAGTCCTATGGTGGGTAAAAAAGTGCATCCAAAAGATAGCGATAACCACGTGTCGGTTTTGGTAAGTCCAAAAACCTGTGAGAAGTGTCACGCCAATGAAGTTAAGGAATTTAACGAGAGCGGTCACGCAAGAGGTGGTATTCAGGTTTATGCTAAAAAGGGCATGCTTGATCTGATGTATCACTTTGAAGGTAGAGGTCATCCTGATTTGCAAATTTCTCCTGATTCAACAGGCTGTATGCAGTGCCACGGCTCTATCATTAAGATGGACGGCGATAATCGCCCGACTAAAGAGACATGGCCAAACTACGGTATAGGAAACCTGTATCCTGACGGTGGAATCGGCGGATGTAAATCATGCCACAGCGGGCATAAATTTGCTATAAGCGAGGCTAGAAAACCTGCAGCCTGTGCATCTTGCCACCTTGGACCTGATCATCCGGATATAGAAATTTACAACAACTCAATGCACGGACATATCTTTAACTCAGAGGGTCATACGTGGAATTTCGACAGCGCTCCTGATACTTGGGCTGTTCCTGATTATAGAGCGCCGACTTGCGCGACTTGCCATATGAGCGGAGTTGGCGAGCTGCAAACTACTCACAACGTTTCAAGACGCCTTAAATGGAATCTTTGGGCGCCTCATAGCGAGCTAAGAACAGGCGGTAACGACACGGCGGTAAGCGAGTATCAAAAAACTGGCAAACTAAACATAGGCACGCCTTTGGCAGGTCACGTAGATGGTCCGGAAGCCGCTAGAAAAGAGATGAAGATGGTTTGTAAAGAGTGCCACGTATCCTTGCATACCGATAATTTCTTTGAGATGGCGGACAAGCACGTAATGCTTTATAACGATTATCATAAAGATGCTAAAGCTATGCTTGATGATCTTAAAGCCAAAAAGCTTCTTAAAGAAGATCCTTGGGCGGATGAATTCCAAAGAATTTACTACCACTTATGGCATCACGAGGGTCGCCGTATGAGACAGGGCGCTTTGATGAACGGACCTGATTATGCTCACTGGCATGGAGTTTTTGAGGTGAAAGACGATATCAGAAAACTTCAAGAGATCTATGACAAGAGACTAAAAAGCGGAACGATAGAGTAATTGTTTCAAATTAAACGGGCGGGAGCTTTCTCGCCCGTTTTAAAATTTACTTTTCAAATAATCTTTTTAAATTTACTATTTTTTAACTCTCATGGCTTTATGAATTTCAAACAAAACCTCATCGTTTTTATCCATCACGCAATCTTGAACAAAATACCACCAAAAATATCCGCCGATAAAATTTTCATTAAATTTCGGCATATTGTAGTATCTTTTGGCCATATTAACCTTACTTGTTTTGTTTGCATCTTTGCTTACATTTCCGCACTCTCCTATGCCTAATTTTGAGTTTGGAAATTTTACTTGCAGCTCATCAAAAATATTTTTCCAATCAGGCAAAAAACCGCCATTATCATCTTCATAGTAGCTTACAAAAACATAGTCTATATTTTGTTTTATATTGTTGCTGATATATCTTTCTACCCAATCTAGCATCTTGATTTTTTGAAAATTTGGCGGCGTATAATAAAGCGTTAATGCGCTTAAAGCGTTTTTGCTCAGTATAAATTCATAAGCCGCCTTCATTTTATTAACTATCAAATTTAGATCATCTCCCAGCCAGCCTTCGCCGTTTATTTCGTTTGCAACCTCCCAAATTTTAACGTAAGGTAATAAGTTGTCATAAGAATCCTCAAAGCGTTTTTTATAGCTTTTAATGTCTTTATATAATTTCATTTCATACGAATCAACGGGCGTTGCCATTATGTAAGCGACTTCATTTATCTTTTTAAACATTTGGATATAGCCTGAAGGATGAGTATCTTTTGACATGACTATCCTTACCACAGGCTTACTCGGCATGCTTTTTAGAGTATTTATGATACCTGATAACTTGACTGCGTCATACCAGCTATCATCTATGGTAACTCCATATAAAAAAGTGTTTTTAAAATCTCGCTTTGAGTCGATTTGTGTCTGTGTATTTATCTGCTCAAAGTTGCTTGCCTGAATAAAATTTAATGCCAAAAACAATAAAACCACATTTATAAAATAAAATTTTTTCAAAATTTGCGTCCTTTATATATTTATGTTTTTTATTATATCACTTGATTTGATTATGCTTAATAAATTAGATTTTGCTAAATTTGATTGTTTTATTTGGTATTTCGCCGTTTTGTGATAGATATTTAATAATTTTGGATAAATTTATGCGATGTTTTATGTAATTTCTTCACTTATTATAATTTTTATGAATTTTGTTGCCTATAGAGGGCTGTTTGCTAAAACTGAGGGCCGAGGTCTGCACAAATTCCTGCTTGGCGTGTTTTTTACGACTCTTGCTATGGGCGGTGTGTTGCTTGCTTTTTCGCTTAGGTTTAACTTTTTAAATGCAGAATTTAGACTCGCTTTTTCGCTTATGCTTGCACTTAGCTTTATACTATTTTCATTTGTTCTCTTTTCAAATTTGATTATAGTCGCCTTTAGACCGGTTACGAAGCGTGTTTTTAGCGAAAGTAGGCGTAAATTTTTAAGATTTTATCTTGATGTTACGATATTAATTCTTGCATTTAGTTACTTTTTTAAAGGTATGTATAACGCTTCGCACGTCCCTGAAGTAAAGCGCCAAAGTATCGTGCTTAAGGGGCTTAAAAGCCCTCTTAGGATAGCAATGATAACCGATATTCATTTGGGAGATTTCTTAGGAGTCCCTTTTGCCAAGGCTTTGGTTGAGCGTATAAATTTACTAAATGCCGATGCGGTCGTTATAGTAGGAGATATAGCCGATCTTCCTCCAAGCAAACTTGGCGAGTATATAGCTCCTTTTGCCGAGTTTAAATCTCGCTACGGGACATTTTATGCACCGGGAAATCATGAGTATTATAACGGTATTGAAGGAACGCTAAAAGAGATATCAAAGATCGGTATTCAAATTTTAGGCAATGAAAGCGTGAGTATAGGCGGTATAAATTTAGCCGGAGTTTATGATCTCATCGGCTATAGATATAAATTCTACGAGCCTGATTTAGAAGCCGCTCTTAAAAATACCGATAAGAATTTGCCGACCGTTTTGCTTGCGCATCAGCCTAAATTTATCAAATACATGCATAAAGATGTGGATTTGGTTTTGTGCGGACACACTCACGGAGGACAAATTTTCCCATTTTCGCTTCTTGTAAAGATTGATCAGAAGTATTTAGCGGGGCTTTATCAAGTAAATGATAAAATGCAGGTGTATGTAAGCAGGGGTGCGGGATTTTGGGGACCTCCCGTAAGAGTGCTTGCGCCTAGTGAAATTTCTTTGTTGGAGCTTAAAGGAGAGTAGATGAGAAAGAGGATTTCTCAAATTTTCGGCAAAATTGCAGGAACCGCATTTCCTAAATTTATGCAAGATTTTATAAATTCAAACTACGTCAAATATTTTAAAATCGATATGAGCGAGTTTAAAAGACCTCAAGATTATAAGAGTTTAACCGCGCTTTTTACAAGAGAGCTTGTGATAATGAGAAAATTTGATGAAGCCAAAGAGGTTCTTATCAGTCCAAGCGACGGACTTTGCCTTGAGTGTGGAAAAAGCAACGCGCAAAAGGCTTTAAGCATAAAAGGACGCGAGTATGATATCGCCGAACTTTTAGGCTCGGCTCTTGAAGATAAATTTAGATCAAGCGAATTTGATTATATCAATATCTACCTATCTCCGCGCGATTACCATCGATATCACTCGCCAAGCGATATGCAAATTTTAAGCGCTCTTTATATCCCGGGAGATCTTTATAGCGTAAGCATAAAGGCTCTTAAAGAGGTTGAAAATTTGTATGCCAAAAACGAGCGTGTGGTTCTAAAGTGCAAAATAGGCGAGGGTAAGATACTCTGGCTGGTATTTGTGGGCGCTTTAAATGTTGGCAAGATGAAATTTATTTTTGACGAGCGAATCCAGACAAACGCTACGGCTTCTTTCATACAAAGCTACGAATATGAAAATTTACGGGTTAATAAGGGCGACTTGCTCGGCTACTTCGAGCTTGGATCAACTATTGTGATGATAGCTGAAGACGGTGCGTTAGAGCATAATCTTTTTGAAGGCAAGACACTGAAATTCGGCGAATCTATAGGGTTAATCAAATAAGGAGATCGCGATGGGAACGCAACTTGTGGAAAATTCGGAACTCAAAGAGACGCTTGAGCTTAAAGAGCATATAGAAAACAACACCGTTGTTGAAATTTGGGAGAATTCGCAGGATTTCGAGCGACTTGCAAGCACTACCGTAAAAACTATGCGATACGTAAACGAAGAGCAGGTTAGGGAGTTTGCGCAGGGGCTAAATCAAATGAACGAAAAGATACTTAGCCTAACCTTTGAAGGGGTTAAAAAACACTATGAAAAACAATCAGAAGGCATCAATAAAAAGCACAAGATAAATCTTGCCTGCGCCTTTGCTGTCGGAGTTGTTGTAGGTGCTGTGCTTTTTAAGATAGCTACTTTTGTGTTTTAGGCTTTGATTTTTAAATTTTGTTTAGCTAAAAACATAGAGACTGCATGAAATTTTGGCTTTTTATTGACTTTATATTTTGCTTTTAATCTCGATTTTGGACAGGATATTTATAATGCTAAAATGTCTTATAGTGATATTTATGTAATACTTTGAAAGACTCAAGACGCTCCTGCTGGTAGGCTTATTGCCGATAATAAAAAGCAAGAATCTAGCTTCAAAAATTTTAAAAGACCAAAAAACCGACACAACATAATGCTTGTAAAATAATAATTTCATAGCTTTAATTGATGACTATATAATATTAAGTAAAGATATATCAAGGATTTTTAAGTGTTTTAATATCAAAAGCGTAGTCTTTAACTGATACACACTTGAAGAGCTAAGTCTTGCTCTTGACAAAGTAAGTAGTGAGCTCGTACATCAAATAGAGAGCATTTATAAAAAGATGAAATATCCAAAAATAGTAAGAAATTTTTATGACCATATAAAACGTGATTGCAAGAAGCTTAATTATTTAATTTTTTGATAACCACTTTAATAAATCAGCTTGACATACTATTAAAGTTTGAGATAGAATTTTAATAATTATATTGTAAAAAATAACAAGGAATGAATATGAAACAAGATATAGATTATGAAGGCTTTAAAAAATATTGTCAAAATCAATCATTAGCCGAATCTACAGTATTAACATACCAGTCAGACTTTAAAAATTTTGTTGATTTTTTAGAGAAATATTCTAATGATTCAATATTTGATTATTGGTCAAAAAGAAAAGAGGATAAAAATTATTTAACAGCAGAATTCTTATCATTAACAAACAAAAGCCAAACAACATTTAACGACTACAATGTAGCGGTGCGAAAATACATGAAATTTCAATCGCATATCAAAAAGGAGCTGAGCATGGTTGAAAAACTAAAACTGAAGCGTGAATTTTTACAAAGATGGCATTTTGAAACTGTAAAAAATATGAAATTAAGCGATTACACAGATGTTGGCTCAAAGGATACTTTTACATATTGGCTTGAAAGTAAAACTCAAGACTTAATAAGTATCTGGGGAGGATCTGCTTATAAATTTGGTATTTTTAAACGAAATCAAAAAGATAGTGTTAATGAATTAAAATCTGGTCAAGCTAGTGATGGCGAGTATGGGTGGTATGAAAAATACGGCAAAGATAGAGATGAAGCATTTGAAAACGTTAAAAATCTAATCATTCAAATTATAACTTATGCTAAAAATGAAGATTTCGGCAATATTGATGATATAGACTTTGGTTCAGCAGTAAAGTGGAAAATAGCTTTTTTATACGCACCGGAGAAAACATTATTGCATATTGTAAAAAAAGAAGCATTTTATTATTTGGCAAAAATACACCATATAGATTCAAATAATATCTCTCAAATCCAAAAAGAACTTATTGCTAAAAAACCAGAAGATAAAGATTTTTACGAGTATTCTTCTGATTTATGGAAGTTGTGGTCAGACTATGATAGTAAAAACCAGCAAAGCAATCTCAATCGCATTGAAAAATTTAAGAATAAAGATGAATTGGAAAACAAAGCAGAAGAAATAAAATTACCTTTAAACCAAATTTTATACGGACCTCCAGGAACAGGAAAGACTTATGTAGCAATGCAAGAACTAAACGATAGTAGCAATTATAGTTTTATAACATTTCACCAAAGTTACGGATACGAAGAATTTATTGAAGGCATTAGACCTAATTTTGACGAACAAGGTAAAGAGATTAGCTATAAAATAGAAGATGGAATTTTTTATGAATGTTGCAAAAAGGCTATTTCTCTAACAGATTTTAAAGGGAGTTTTGAAGAATTTTGCAATTTAAGCAAAGAAGAAAGATGTAAAATTTTTAAATACGAAACACCAAAATTTACTCTAATTATAGATGAAATTAACCGAGGCAATATCTCTAAAATATTTGGCGAACTTATAACTTTACTTGAAGACAATAAACGTCTAGGAGGAAACAATGAGCTCATTCTTACTTTGCCATATTCAAAGAGAAAATTTGGAGTGCCAAAAAATCTCTATATAATAGGTACTATGAATACAGCAGATAGAAGTATAACTCCTATCGACACAGCACTTCGCAGAAGGTTTGAATTTGTAGAGATGATGCCTGATTATGATGTCTTGTCAGATAATTTAGAGGGTATAAATTTACAAGAAATGCTAAAAGCTATTAATGAAAGAATCGAGTTTCTTTACAATAGAGATCATCAAATTGGACACGCTTATTTAACGGGAATTAAAGACTTGGATGATCTTAAAAATGTATTTAAAAATAAGATAATCCCTCTTTTAGCCGAGTATTTTTATGAGGATTGGGAAAGTATTAAGAAGATTCTAAATGATAGCTTTTTTGAAGAAGAAAGAGAGGGATCGAAATATTTAAAAGATATACAGGGTGGCAATAATAAGATAATTTATAAAATATCCAACGCTGACAAGTGGAATTTTAAAGCAATTTACGAAAAATCTGACATTTCTAGCCAAGAGCAGTATGTAAATGAAGCAGAAGATAATACAGATAAGTGAATTTGGGCTTATTTTTAATAGCGAAAAGAGTAGTGATGAATACAACAGCAAGTATCTTTGTGACTCCATAAAATGCAGTAAGCAATATCAAGAGTTGGAAGAGTTCGCTAAAAGCGATGCGGGGCAACAGGTTTTTGAGTTTGCTAAAAACGGTAAGTGCTTGCGTGCTAAAAATTATGTTGGAACTTTACAGTTAAAAAATGGTCTTACGATAGAAATCCTCCCAAAAATAGCAAAAATTCAAACAGGCGAAAATAAGCAGGCAAGTCAGGATGATGCAAAAGTAGTATTAACTAAGCTTTTGCACATACTCTATAAATTGCCAAACTATAAACACATAGATAAAGCAAATTTTAATTATCTAAAACATATGCGAGTTTTTGAGATTTTTATTAATATGTTTTTAGATGAGATGGGGCGAATTATCAAGCAGGGGATTAAGTCTGACTATATCCTTTTGCAAGAAAATCAGCATTTTCTAAAGGGCAAGCTGCTGTTTAATGAGAATTTGCGCTTAAATTTGGCTCACAAGGAGAGATTTTTCGTCGAGTTTTCAGATTACAATCAAAATCGCCCTGAAAACCGCCTTTTAAAAAGCACATTAGAATTTCTTTATCTACTATCAAGCGACAGAAACAATAAACGCCTTATTTTACAATATTTGGAGCATATGGGGCAGGTGGAGTACTCGTCAAATTTTATGGCTGATTTTCGCAGTATTAAAAAAGAGCGAGGACTAAAGCATTATGAGAAAGCACTGATATGGTCTAAAATATTTCTAAGCCGCTCAAGCTTTGATGCTTTTAATGGCGATAGTGTGGCTTTTGCGATTTTATTTCCTATGCAGACTCTTTTTGAGAGTTTTGTGGGCTGGTATTTAAGAAAGAATGAACCAAATTTAGCTATTTTAGAGCAGTTTAACAGCCGCGATTTTGTTAAAGGACTGTTTGGTGTTAGACCTGATTTTATTGCGAAAAATTCCGAAGATATAGAGTTTATCGCTGATGCAAAGTGGAAAATAATCAGTGAAAATAATGATTTTAGTCAAAATGATTTTTACCAACTTTTTGCATATCACAAGCTTTTTAAAAGTCCAAAAACTTGGCTTTATTATCCGAAGTTAGATGGAAAAAATTGCAATAAGCTTTTTGAGTATTTTGATGGAGATAAAATTGAAATTTGTTTTTTAGATATCTTAAAAGAGCTTAGTAATTAAATAAAATTTAGATTATCGATATACTAAATCTACATATCTTTTTTTAAATACGAAAGCAATCTTTTGCGTAAAATTTATAACAACTCTCAATACATGCAGTTGCAAAGAAGGGTTGTGATAATTAAGATCGCGAACAATTAACATCTTGCGCGCCTAAGAGTATTGCTGATAGGCGGACAAGTTATATTAGACATTGTAATATCTTTCCGACTATCCAATCTATTTATGGTTTGCAAACACTCATTTGCGGTTTGTTGAGTCCATTATTTTAAAATAACCTTAATTCATGTAAAATAATGGTCATAAAAACTAAATACTAATTTTTCTTGTGGCGTGTTTTACTATCCACTGCGTGTTTTGATTTGGCGACTTGCTCCAATCAAGCAGTAGCTCTTTGGCGGCATTGAAATTTACCTTTAGGTAGTCAGCGATATTATTCGCCACCGATCTTTTCACAAATTTTATCTCGTCTTCTTTTAGAATTTCTAAAATTTCAAATACCGACGAAGGATCGTCTATGAAATTTTCAAGCTTACTCGCCCAAGGAAGCTTTGGACGCAAGCCCTCAGATGCAAGTCTGCGAAGGTGAAAATTTTCTGATTTAGCCCAGCCTTTCATAACTTCTAGAGTATCCTTAGGATATTTTCTTATAAAAGCTCTTATTGCGTATTCGCCCGTATTTCGCTTGGTTATCTCAGAAATCGCCTCTATGGAGGTTTTAAAGTCGTTAATGCCATAAATTTCAACGAATTTGCCCATAGGCAGCACCCAGTAATACTGCTTAAACATGCCTGTTTCGTTTGGATTTTCTTCGCCTAAAACGCTTGTTAAAATTTCTATTTGGTTTTTGTAGTCCAAATTTAGCGTAGAGTTAAGTTCTCTTGCGTGAAGCTCTATCCTGCCTGAATATGCTAGGTCATGAACCTTGCTTGCTATATTTTTTATATATTTTTGCTCGTCAAATTTTGGATAAACGGCTTTGATCTTGCCTGATAAAAGCTCTGCTAAATTCACGCCAAAATGTTGCGCTAAACTATAATCACTCATTGAATTCCTTTTTAAGATTGGGCTAAAACTCAAATCCGTCAAAACATATAAATGACGGGTTTGATTTGGATTATTTGCAAGTTATATTTGGAAAATCAGTTTTAATCGCGCTTAGTTTTTGATCTATAAAATTTGTAATAACTTTTTCGTCCGTATCGCTACTAAATTTAACCGCATAGTGCGTAGCTGCAAGTCCGCAATCAAGCTTTTTGGTTTGGATTAAATTTATCTCATAGTTATCAAAATTCTTATCTCCTTTTACGGGATAGTAGATCGTATATCCTTGATATTCTTTATCAGATATATCTTTAAACTCAAATTTTGTCTTGCCAAACTGCCCGCTTTTTAGGGTGTTTTCAAAAATCTTTTTATATGTTTTGATTTCAGCTTTGCTATCTAAGCTTACGCTAATTAGCTTACTCCAGCCGAAGTTTTTTTCGTTTTCAAGATAAAATTCCGCCGTTTTTAAATTTTGCCCTTTAAGGGTGAAATTTAACCCGTCTAGCTCAATATCATTAGGTAAATTTATTGCTTCAAGTTCGCTTGCAGGTAGCTTAACGGTGTATGAACTAGACTGCGTGCAGCCTGTTAAAAGTAGTAAAGATACTACAAAATTTACTTTTAAAATATTTTTTAATATCATAAATTATCCTTTTTGGTGTATTTGATCTTGTAAATTAACTAAATTTACGCATAATTATAACAGATTAAAGATCGAAATTCTCATCAGTCGCATAAATGAATTTGTAAAAACGCGATATGCGTGGTAAGCTTTTGAAAATATCGCAGTAGGATTGGCTTGATCGGTAAGGCTTTGCTAAAACGCTAAATTGCCGCGCTAGGCTATATTCGCTAATTTTTATTCCTTAAATTCCAAATAGCCAAGATTCTTGCCAAAAATACTCCGCTAAATCCCCCAAGCATAAAGCTTAATGCGCTTATAAAAATATTTGAGTTAAAAATTTCAAGCCCTCTAGTCTCGACATAAGTGGCTGTGTATTTGGTAAAAAATATCCCAATCATTAATGCCATATAGAGAAAGCTTCCCTTTATAAGAAATAAATTTGGATTAATTTGTGTAATTTGACTGCTAAATTTGTTAAAACCTATAAAGACGCTAAGTGTAATACCGAGTAGCCAAAATATAAAGGAGTAAAAAGATAATCCAAAAGATGACACAAGGCTAAAAATCGAGAATATGAGCATAACAATAGGCAGAATAACCGCTCTTTTTAAGCTTAGTTTGCGATCAAAGCTTTGCTTGTAGCCTAGAAAAATCAAAGCGATAAATATCGCAAAAGCCCACCAAGGCGTATGTAAAATAGCCTCGGTTATAGTATTCATGACTTATTTTATCGCTTTGATTAAATTAAACATTAAACCTAAAGTGCATTACATCGCCGTCTTGTACTACATATTCTTTGCCTTCAAGGCGCATTTTGCCGGCTTCTTTTGCGCCTGTTTCGCCGTTGCAAGCTATGTAGTCATCATAGCTGATTACCTCTGCTCTGATAAAGCCTCGCTCAAAGTCGTTGTGAATTACGCTTGCGGCTTTTGGAGCCTTCCAGCCTTTTGTGATCGTCCATGCTCGCACCTCGACAACGCCTGCAGTAAAATAGCTTATCAAATTTAGTTTAGCAAAAGCGGTGCGAATGATCTTTTCAAGACCGCTTTCGTTTGCGCCAAGCGAGCTTAAAAACTCATGCGCTTCTTCATCGCTTAGCCCTACAAGCTCCTCTTCTATCTTGGCGCATAGTTTTATCACCTCATGCCCTGAACGAGCGGCAAATTCGCGAAGTTTTTTTACATACTCATTATCTTCGCTTATGCCTTCCTCGTCGACATTTGCGCCATATATTACTTCTTTTGCGCTAAGTAGCCTTAGTTCTTTATTTAAGGATACAAACGCCTCTTCTTCTCTGTCTTCAAAGCTACTTGCGCTCTTGCCCTCATTTAGGTGGGCTAAAAGCTTGGTTGCTATTTCAAGCGCTTCTTTTGCACCTTTTTGATTGGCTTTTGCATCTTTATTCAGGCGTTCGATTTTTTTATTTAGTTGCTCGATATCGGCTAGGATTAGCTCGGTTTCTATGATTTCCACATCTCTCACCGGATCTACGCCGCCTTCTACGTGAGTGATGTTTTCATCCTCAAAGCAGCGCACAATATGAAGTATGACTTCGGTTTCGCGGATGTTTGAAAGAAATTTATTTCCAAGTCCTTCGCCCGAGCTTGCGCCTTTAACAAGTCCTGCGATATCGACAAAATCGATAGTAGAATACTGAATTTTATTTGGATTTACGATTTTAGCCAACTCGTTTAATCTCTTATCAGGCACTGGCACGACGGCCTTGTTTGGTTCGATCGTGCAAAACGGGTAGTTTGCGCTTTCTGCGTTTTGCGCCTTTGTAAGAGCGTTAAAAGTAGTTGATTTGCCGACGTTTGGAAGTCCTACTATACCTACTCCAAGACCCATTACAGCTCCTTTGCAAGTGCGTTAAGGTAGTATAAATTCATTCTTACGCCCGCGCCCGTTGCGCCTGATTGGTTGTATCCCCACGCTTTTTCGGTATATGCAGGACCTGCGATATCTTGATGAATCCATTTATCTTTAAACTCTTCTTTTATGAATTTATCAAGGAATATGCCTGCCGTGATAGCTCCGCCGTATCTGCTTGAAGCGGTGTTGCTAACGTCTGCTATCTGGCTTTTTACAAGCTCTTTTAAAAAGCGGTTAAATTCTAAGATGGAAGCAAATTCTCCGCTTTTTGCGCTTTTTGTCTTAAGCTCGCTCTTTAGCTCCTCGTTATTTCCCATAAGCCCTATGGTGTATTCGCCAAGACCCACTACGCAAGCGCCCGTAAGTGTCGCCATATCGATTAAGATATCAGGCTTTAGCTCTTGCGCCCAGCTTAGGCAGTCAGCCAGCACCAAGCGGCCCTCTGCGTCAGTGTTTCTTACCTCTATGCTTACTCCTGAGCGTGAGATCAGTACATCATCAGGTTTGTAGGCGTTTCCTCCTATCATATTTTCAGTCGCTCCGCAAACAGCGTGAATTTCAAAAGGCAGCTCAAGTTCGCTTGCTCCCTTAATGATACCAAGCGCCGCCGCCGCTCCGCCTTTATCGGCTTTCATCGTAAGCATATAATCAGCAGGCTTTAAGCTAAGTCCACCGCTATCGTATGTTAAGCCTTTGCCTACAAATACGATCTTCTTTTTAGGAGATTTTGGCTTATAGACAAGATGTATGAGGCGAGGAGGATGCACGCTTGCGCGATTTACGGCTAAAAATGCGTTCATATTCTCTTTTTTTAGGAATTTTTCGTCGTAAATTTTGCATGTTACGTTTTTTAAATTTTTAGCTAGAATTTGCGCATCTTCAGCCATTTTTACCGGAGTGTAAATTTCAGGAATTTCATTTACGATATCTTTTGTGAAATTTGCCGCATTTGCCATTATTTCACCGTGCTTGATACCAAGTTGGGCTTTTGATATATCAACTTCTTTGCCGTTAAATTCCTCCGAGCTAAAGATGATCTCATCTAGCGCGTAAGATTCTTTTTTCTCTTTGTATTTGTTAAATTCGTAAGCTCCCAGCACAAAGCCCTCGACCAAGCTTTGAAAGCTCATTTTGGTGCATTCGCCAAGATAGCTTGCAAGCTTGAGTTTTTTGACGTTTAGCACTTTGACGGCGTTATAGGCTTTTGCCGCAGCTAGTCTAAATTCCTCAAATTCAAGTTTGGCTAGCGGCAGATAAAGTCTTGCATTTTCTATTAGAAGTAGGGGGCTATCGCCTTTGTAGTTGCTAAATTTAAAGCTTTTGTCGTCTTTTATAAATTTATGCTTTAAATTTTTATCCACGACAAAAATCAGCTCCAAATCAGCCTTTATCTTGTCGATAGGTTTATTGATTATGTTGAATTTCATTTTTTCTTACCTTTCTTTCTTTTAAAATTTTATCCTCAATCCTCTTAAATCCGTAAAGCAGAGTGCCCAAAAATCCAAGCACAATAGGGATTGCTATATACCAGTGTTCTTTGGCATGCTTTAGCATGATTAAAATTTCCTCGCCCAGATACCAAGCAGGTATTATCGTGATAGCCGCCCAGCACCACGCGCTTATCAAATTTATAAATGCGTATTTTTTTGCGCTGTATCTTGTTATGCCTATGCTCATCGGAATGATAACGCGAAAACCGTACATATAGCGCTGTATGAAGATGATAGGCCAGCCGTATTTTTTAAGCAAGATGTGCGCTATAGCGAATTTTCGCCGCTGCTTTGCCAGCTTTTTGGCTATGTATCTTTTGTTGTATCTGCCTAGATAAAAATATACCTGATCGCCCGCAAAACCGCCAAGCCCCGCGATAAATATCGCTAGAGGCAGATCCATGTGTCCCGAGTGTGCCAGAATTCCGCCCATTATAAGAGCCATCTCACCTTCCATCATGCACCATAAAAACAGCACGATGTAGCCGTATTTGGCAAGAAGTTCGATTAGGAATTCTTCCATTTCAAACCTCTAAAATGCTATAAATTTTAGTAAGCGGTTTTAAAATTTCACTTCCTTTAAGCTCTTTTAAATCTATCAAAAAGCAAGCCTCAACGCATTTGGCATCAGTTTGATTGATAAGCTCAACTGAGGCTTTTGCAGTTCCTCCCGTTGCTATAAGATCATCTATTAAAAGAACTCTTGCACCCTTTTTGTTGCCAAAAGCGTCTATGTGAATTTCTATCTCATCAACTCCGTATTCAAGAGAGTATTTTTGAGAAATAGTTATGTATGGAAGTTTTTTAGGCTTTCTTATCGGCACGAAAGGCACTCTTAGCCTAGCTGCAAGCGCAGCGCCGAAGATAAATCCGCGAGATTCGATTCCTGCGATAAAATCTATATCAAGCTCTTTGTATCTCTCAACCAAGTGATCCATAAGCAGATCAAAAGCCTCTTTGTTGTTTAAAAGTGTCGTTATATCGCGAAATACGATACCCGGCTTTGGGAAGTCATTAACGCAACGAATAGAGTCTAATAAAAATTTTCTTTGTTGTGGAGTTAGTTCTTTCATATCATTCCTTGAATTTATAATAATGCTTCGATTTTGCCCTCAAGCTCACGTATGCGCTGCCTGAGTTTTTCGTTTTCCAGTCTGTATTGAGAATTTCTTGTGCGAAGAGCGTTTGCGTCGTTTTTTACTTTGTTTAGCTCATCGGTTAGGATGTCGATATTTCCAAGGCTTCTTTGAAGCTGCACCTGAAGCTTTCTTATAACTACTTCGGTGTCTTGCAAATTTCCTTTCATGAAGTCTTTTGTGGAGCGCTCTTTTTTAAGTAGTGTTTTAAAGTAAAATACCATAACGGCAAGGTAGATGCAGATGCAGATTAAAAATGTTAAGACTAGCCAATCAGAGATCATTTTTTGCCTCGCAACAGCTTAGTTTATCAACTCTTCTTGCGTGTCTTCCGCCTGCAAATTCGGTCGAGAAAAAGGTCTTAACCATCTGCTTTGCGTCCTCTGAATTTGTCGTTCTTGCACCAAAGCAAAGCACGTTTGCGTTATTGTGTTCGCGCGCCATAGTAGCGGTGTAGGTATCGTGACATAGTGCGCAACGGAGATTTTTATGTCTGTTTGCCGCGATTGATATACCTATGCCCGTTCCGCATATAAGTATGCCGTATTCTTCTGCTTGGCGGATATTTTTGGCCATCAAATTTGCAAAGTCCGGATAATCGACACTTGTAACGGCGTCGTTTGTGCCAAGGTCGATTGCGTCAAAATTTAGCGTTTTTAAAAACGCTTTTATCTCCTCTTTAAGCTCAAAACCTGCATGATCGCTTGCTATAAAAATTTTATCGATATTCATAAATTTTCCGTGATTTAAAAATGTCTGATTATAGCAAATGTAGGATTAAAGAAAGATTTTGCTGCCGAATTTAGAGCAAATTTAGGAGAAAATTTAAGCCCTAAAGCATATTTCTAAACAGAGCGAATACATATCTTATGGGATAAAATACTTGTTGGCTGATAGGCGAGATCACAATGATAACGAGCACTATCATGCCGTATTTTTGTGCGCTTGACAGTAAATTTGCCACGCTTTGTAAATTTAACATCCTAAATAGATACTCAAGCGCTTTTGAGCCGTCAAGCGGAGGGATAGGGTAGAGATTAAACATCCCTAAGATCAAATTTACGGCCATCAGCATAAAGAAAAACTGTATCAAAATAGACGGCACAAAGCCGCTTTTGATAGCAAAAAAGGCTAAAATCGCAAGGATGAAGTTATATATGATCCCTGCTAAAGAGACCAAAATAGCAGCCTTGTATCCGCCGTTTCTTATGACGGTGTAGGTATTTACGGGCACCGGCTTTGCCCAGCCGATCACAAATCCCGTGCTTAGATACAAAAGTGCAGGCACTATGATGGTGCCAAGCGGATCTACGTGTCTTATCGGATTTATACTAAGTCTGTTTTGATTTTTGGCTGTTGTGTCGCCAAATTTATACGCTACAAATCCGTGAGCTATCTCATGCCCCACGATAGCCATGGTTAGAGCTACGACTAGAGTTGCTATCTCTACTATGTCGATATTTTCAAGCGCGCTCACTATCAAATTCCTTTAAATTTTGCGAGAATGAAATTTTACTCGATCCTGTCGCCGTCATCATGCCTCTCATCTCTTGCGGTTTTAGCAAATTCAGGCTCGTTTTGTATAGTGTCTATCAGCCTTCCTATACGGTTCCATCTGATCTTATAATCATCATCAAGCGAGAAGTAGATGAACCACGGCTTACCGACTATATCTTTATACGCAACGCTTCCCCAAAAACGACTGTCGTTTGAGTGGTCGCGGTTATCGCCCACCATGAAGTACTCCTCATCGGGCACTTTGAAATAAAACGCATTAAATGGAAGTTCGTTTACCTTTGGCAAATTATCTATTATCACAGGTTGCATGGCAAATTTGCCTGCGTTTAAGTAGTATAAGGCTTGTTCAAAGAGATTTATCTTCTCGTCGTATTGAATTCCCGGAAAATCATAAGGCTCTTTTACGAAATTTTTGCCTGCAAAATTTACGATTTTTTCGCTTGGGTAGTTTGCTTTGATAAACTCATCTCCTTCGTGCGGACGAAGAAACATCTGCTTCTCGCTAAATACAACTTCATCGCCACCGAGTGCGAAATTTCTTTTTACGTAGTGGATTTTTTCGTTGTGCGGATATCTAAAGACCACGATATCGCCGCGCTTTGGACCTTCTCCGTTTATAAGGTGTCCGTTGCCTCTAAAATCAGGCAGCACCTTAACTTCAAGCCAAGGAATGCGAGGTGTCGGCACTCCGTAGCTAAATTTCTTGACAAATAGATGATCGCCTATCAAAAGCGTGTGTTTCATAGAGCCTGAAGGGATAACAAAGGCTTGCGCAACGAAAAATATTATAAGCAGGACGATTACGACAGTGCCTGTCCAGCTGTTTGAGAAATCTAAAAATTTATTAAATGCCTTTTTCAAAATTTACGCCTTTTTTACTCTGTTTTTGGCTGATTTTATGGTGTTTGAAAGCAGCATGGCAATCGTCATCGGACCCACTCCGCCGGGAACCGGCGTGATGTAAGAGCATTTTGAAGCTACTTTATCAAAATCCACATCACCTACAAGTCTTCCGTCATCAAGTCGGTTTATGCCCACATCTATCACGATAGCACCATCTTTTACCATATCTTCGGTTACAAAAAACGGCTTTCCTATCGCAGCTACGAGGATGTCTGCACTTTTGCAAATTTCTTTTAAATTTTTAGTTTTGCTATGAGTTACGGTAACCGTTGCGCTTGCGTTTAGTAGCAAATTTGCCATAGGTTTGCCTACGATATTGCTTCTTCCGATTACGCAGGCGTTTTTGCCGCTTACATCTATGTCGTACTCTTTTAAAATTTCCATTATGCCAAGCGGTGTGCAAGGCACAAATCCGTCAAGTCCGCTTGAAAGTTTGCCGACGTTTATCGCGTGAAAGCCGTCTACGTCTTTGTTTGGGCTTATGGTTTCTAAAATTTTATCCGTATTGATGTGCTTTGGAAGCGGAAGCTGGACTAAAATCCCGTCTATGCTATCGTCTAAATTTAAAAGATCTATTAGTGCTAAAAGCTCGCTTTGAGTTGTTTGTTCGGGTAGCTTGTGCATGATGGATTTGATCTCGCAAGCGTGGCAGGCTTTTTCTTTTGAGGCGACGTATGTTTGGCTTGCCTTGTCCTCTCCGACTAGTATCACCGCAAGAGCAGGCTCAACGCCTAAATTTTTGAGCTTCACGGCTTCGTTTTTAACTCTTTCTTTCATCTTTGCGCTTACGGCTTTTCCGTCTAGCAAAATCATAACCAATCCTTTATGCTGTTTTAATCACAAAGATTGTATCATAGCTAATTTTATATTAAATTTTACAAAAAACGAAAAGGGCGTATGAGAAAATTTATTCTGCCGATCTTGCTTTTTAACTGCGTTTTTGCAAGCGATTTTATAACCAAAAACGAATACGCCAAGATGCTTTACTCAAACCCGCGCGGCATAGGATGCGATAAGTGCCACGGCAAAAAAGGCGAAGGTGCGCTCATAGCTAAATTTAAGCACTTTGACAAAAAGAAAAACGAAATGGTTGATGCAGAACTAAAAGCTCCTCGTATCAACAACCTTGATTTTTGGAAATTTAGCGAAGCTTTAAAGCGCCCAAAAGACGTTATGCCAAGCTATTTTTTAACAGATGAAGAGACGCTTTTATTATACGAATACGTAAAAAATTTCAATGATGATAAGGACAAAAAAGATGACAAATAAAGAGGCTTTCAAAGAGGCAAAGAGCTATATTCCAGGTGGCGTAAATTCGCCCGTTCGAGCATTTGGTAGCGTTGGCGGCGAGCCATTTATGGTAAGTTACGGCAAGGGCGCTTATCTTGTGGATGTAGAGGGAAATCGCTATCTTGACTTTATTCAAAGCTGGGGACCGCTTATATTTGGACACTGTGATAAGGATATAGAAAATGCAGTTATAGAAACTGCTAAAAGAGGACTTAGCTTTGGCGCGCCTTGTGAGCTTGAGACGAAACTTGCTAAGCTTATTTGCGATGAGTTTGAAAATGTAGAAAAAATTCGTTTCGTAAGCTCAGGCACGGAAGCTACGATGAGCGCAATAAGAGTTGCAAGAGGATACAGTAAAAAAGATGGTCTCATAAAATTTGAAGGCTGCTATCACGGTCATAGCGATGCGCTTTTGGTTAAGGCGGGAAGCGGCGCTACCACTTATGGAAACGCTTCAAGCTCGGGAGTTCCTGAGGATGTGGTAAAAAATACTTACTTGGCAAAATATAACGACCTTGCAAGCGTTGAAGCGATATTTAAAAGCGGTGCGCAAATAGGAGCGGTGATAATCGAGCCGATAGCCGGAAATATGGGGCTTGTGCCTGCTTGCAATGAGTTTTTAAAAGGTCTTAGGGCGCTTTGTGATGAGTATAAGGCGGTGCTTATCTTTGATGAGGTGATGAGCGGCTTTAGAGCAAGCAAGCACGGATCGTTTGAGTTTAATAAAATAAAAGCCGATATGGTAACTTTCGGTAAAGTTATAGGCGGGGGAATGAGTGCGGCTGCATTTGGCGGGAAGGCCGAGATAATGGACTGCTTAAGCCCTGACGGCGCCGTTTATCAAGCGGGCACGCTAAGCGGAAATCCTGTTGCTATGGCTGCAGGTATTGCTTCTATTAGCAAAATTTACAAAGACGAAAAGCTCTATGATAGGCTCGGCTTACTTGCCAAGATGCTTGTTGAGGGCTTTAAAGAGGCTGCCGATAAAAACGGCATAGATCTGCAAATTTGCACTCGCGGCTCTATGTTTGGCTTTTTCTTTACAAAAGACGAGGTTAAAAACTACGATGATGCGCTAAAGAGCGATACGAAAATGTATGCCAAATTTCACAGAGCTATGCTAAATCGGGGCATTTATCTTGCTCCTAGTCAGTTTGAGACGGGATTTATCTGCTCGGTGATGAGCGAAGATGAGATCAAATTTGCCGTAGATATGGCTAATGAGGCTTTTAAAGAGATAAAAAATGGCTAAACTGAAAATAGGCGAGGTCGTAAAGGGAGCCGAGCAGTTAAGCCTTGGAATTTCCATAGTCGTAGCGCTTGCAATAGGCGCAGGACTTGGATTTTGGGTGATGAAAGAAACAGGCTGGACTTGGGCGCTTTTTGCGGGATTTGCCCTTGGTATCGCAGCTGCCGTTTTAAATGTAAAAAAAGCCTATGATAAGCAGATGAAGAGCTTTGAAGAGTTAAAGGATGAGAGTAAATTTAAGCGCGCAAAGAGCGATAAAGACGACGAGGAAGATGGGTAGTGCTCATTGATAAAAGGCTTTTTGTCGTTTATGGCGGATTTGAAATTTTGCTTTTGATAAGCTCGTTTTTTATGGGTAAAAGCTGGTTTTTTAGTTCGCAAGTTGCATTTTTTGGCTCGATTTTAATACTGCTGGCAAGTTTTAGAAGCTATAAAAATCGCGTCCTTTCAAAAGTGGAAGAGGCTAGGCTTACCTTGCAAGACGATGATGAAGATGAAATTTGGGGCGAGAGTTCGCAAGATGACTTAAAAGCTAAATTTGAAGCTAAGGCGAAAGAATTTAGGGCAAATCAAGCTAGCGAGGTTGATGAAGGTTCAAATTTGGGTTCTCACAATCCTTCTAAAGCAGATAAAAAAGAGGAAAATTTAGAAAATTTAAGCGCAAAAGAGCTTTTAAAAAGAGAAAAGCGGCTTGCTAAAAAAAATATAAAATTTGAGAATTTGCAAACTGCATTTGTGCCTTTTAGACTTATGGCTTATGCGTTTTTGGTGGTCGGATTTTTGGCGTTAAACAGAAACGAAGTTTTTGATATGACGGCATTTTTGCTTGCTCTTGGGGTTATGCCCATAGGAGCTTTGGTGTATGGAGTGATTGTTCGTGGCGATTAGTAGTAAAAGGACGATAAAGACGATGGGGCCGCTGTTTGTCGGCATTTCGTTTTTGTTTATCGGAAACGGTCTTGTGATAAGTTCGGCGGGTATAGAGCTTAAAAGAATGGGCGCAGGCGAGCTTGCGACAGGCCTTGTAATAGCCGCGTTTTTCATAGGAGCTATGCTTAGCACCATAATGTCGCACAAGATCGTTTCAAAAGTAGGACATATCAGAAGTTTTGCGATATTTTCATCGCTTTTTGGCATTGCCGCGATGTTTCATGAGCTAAGCTCAAATTTATACTTTTGGTCGCTACTAAGGGGCTGTCTTGGATTTTGTTATTACTCTATCTTGATGATAGTTGAAAGCTGGCTTAACGAAAGAGCGAGAAACGAAGTTCGCTCACGCGTGATAGCTTTTTACGAGATCGTATTTTACGTCTGTTTCGGACTTGGAATTTTAGTGCTTAGTCTTGATCTTAGCTCGTCCGAGATTTTTTTGATAAGTGCGGCTTTTATCCTTATATCAAGCATACCTTTAAATTTAGTTCGCATAAAAGAGCCTCCGATACCTGAGCGTAAAAACATAAGCATACCTAAAATTTTCGCTCTCGTGCCGCTTGCCTTGATCACGAGCATAGTAGCGGGAGTGCTTGTAAATGGGTTTTTTTCTATGGCTAGCGTTTATATCTTGCTTCAAGGATTTAGTCCTAAAGAGGTGTCGTTTTTTATGACGATTGCGATGGCGGGAGGATTTATCGCGCACGGTATCATAGGCGGAATTTCAGATAAATTCGGTAGAAGGCCCGTTATCATCGGATGCTCTCTTGTCTCTCTTGCGGCTGCGATTATTTTTGTGAAATTTGATTTGAGTATAAATTTACAATACGTATTGTCGTTTTTCTTGGGCTCGGGCGTGTTTTGCCTATATGCTCTTGCGCTTGCCAGAGCAAACGATATGCTCGTGCATAAATCAAAATCGATCGAAGTAGGGCGCGCGATACTTTTTAGCTATTCTATCGGCTCGCTGTTTTCGCCTGTTATTATGGGTGTGGTTATGAGTTTTTACGGAGCTAGCGGGTTTATGTGGGTTTATGTCGTGCTTTTAACGCTTTTGATACTATTTGCCCTTACTCAAAAAACGGTTCCCGAAAAATATCGCAAGAGCTTTGAGCATAGTCCAGGCACTATGGCAAACAGCTAAAATAAAATCGAATTTCGGCGATTTATCGGTATGGAAATAACTAAAAATTTAATCACAAAAGGCGCAGGGGTAGAAAATAGACCCCTTAATAAAAATAGTGACACAAAGGGTGTCGGCTCGCTTTTTAAAAATCAGCCAAGCCCTTCAAATCAAACTCAAAGCGAAGTAATCGCCCAAAAAGGCTTGCAAGATCTTGATAGACTTGTAAATCGCTTGTTAAACGAGCTAAAATCAAATCCTAGCGAAGCAAAACTCGCAGAGATCACAAATCAGGCTAAGAGCCTGCAAGTGTCGCCGAATTTGGCTAAAGATCTTAAAAATCTTATAGCTCTAGCCGAGCAAAACCCGGAACTAAAAGAGCTTGCGCAGAAGCTAAAAGCGTTTTTAAAGCCTATTGGCGAGCTTAAGGGCTCTTTGCTTAACGAGCAGATAAAAAGCTCAGGCGTCATGCTTGAAGCAAATTTAAAAGATCTCCTTGTAAATAAAAACACGCTTCCAAGCTCTATAAATAAGCTATTAGGAGATATAAAAAATCTTTCTAATCCAAAGCTTTTAAATGAAATTTTAACTCTTGCAAAGGACGATACTTTAAGCACAAACGCAAGTTTTAATAAACTTTCTGAAATTTTAAACAGTGCTAAAGCGCAAAATAAAGAAATTCTTAATTCTTCAAATATAAAGCATCTTCTAACGCAAAGCTCTAAGCTTGAAAATATGGCTAAATTTTTAGATAAGCAGGCAAATTTAATGAATCAAAAAGGACTTGCTTTAAGCGAGGAGAGTGTAAAAACCAAGCTTTTAAAAATCTCTGAAATTTTAATAAATTTAAAAGAAAAACTCCCAAATATAGCGGGTGAAAAGTTAGCGCAAAGCAAAATTTATAGCTCAAATTTAAAAGAGCTTTTAAGCGCCGTAAACGAGCTTGAAAATTCCGTTGAAAGCACTCTAAAGCAGTCAAATTTGATAAATTCCTTCGGAGAGCAAATTTTAAATCGTTCAAACGCAAGCGAAAATTTAAGCCTTCAAGATATGCTAAAAACCGTTGCTAAAAGGCTAAATCAAGCTCTAATACTGGCTGATAAGGCGGGATTTGACGCTAAGAGCGGACTTGATGAAATTTCAAATCTCTTTAAACAACAAAATTTAGCTCAAAAAGATATCGAACTAATAAAGCCAAAGATTACAGAAGATACTATAAAAACGCTTCAAAACGATGTAAAAAGCACGCTTTTAAATATCCAAAATAAAAGCGAACCAAACTCTCAAATCAATCAACTAAGCTCAAAACTGCTTGCGCAAATCGAGATAAATCAACTCGTCTCAAGCGTAGCCGGCGGACTTCAAACCTATCTTCCTTATGTCTGGGACGGAGTTGATGGAGGAAATATATCCTTTAAGCGCGGTAAAAAGCAAAAGCATTACGCACAAATCGATCTAAATTTTCAAAAATTCGGCGCCATAAATATAATGGTAGGATTAAGCGAAAACAAATATCTTGATATATCAATAGCTACGCAAAAAGATGAGTTTAAAGAGCTGATTTTAAGCGGCACGAAAGAGCTTAAAAAGGCTATAAGCGATCAGGGTCTGATAGTATCAAATTTTAGTCTAAAAACGTTGCCAAAGCTTTTGGCAAATTCCGCTTATACGGGATTTGACGGGCTTGATATGGGCTTTGATAAGAAAATTTAGGAGCTTGTTTGGCTAAGATAAAAACAAAAAAAGCTGTCGCTCTTGGTTATAATAAAGCCAAAGATAACGCTCCAAAAGTGCTTGCAAGCGGCTCCGGGGAGGTGGCTAAAAATATCATAAATTTAGCCAAAGAGCATGATATACCTATTAAAGAGGACGCCGATCTTGTCGAGCTTTTAAGCAAAGTGGATATAAATGAGGAGATTCCGCCGAATTTGTATAAGGCGGTGGCTGAAATTTTTAGCTTTTTATATAAAATGACGAATAAAAAATAAATTAAATTTAAATATATTGCGTTTTTAAGATATAATGCGCAAAATTAAAAATAAGTTGGCTGAAAGTGAAACAGAAGTTAGTATTGATAGGAGCGTCTACGGGGGGTCCCGGACACCTTAAAAAGCTTTTTCAAAATTTAGATATCGGCAGCGCAAGTGTAGTCATAGCTCAGCACATGAGCCTTATGTTTATACCGAGTTTTATAACTCAGTTTGATAAAGAGTGCAGTGCCGATGTGCTAAAGCTTGAAGGCAAAACGCAGCTAAAAAATAAAATTTATATATGCGAAAAGAACTCCGAAATTTTGCCTACCCAACCGCTTAGTGCAGCCGTTTGCGCAAAAGGCAAGGAGACTACTTATAATCCGAATGTAAATTTGCTCTTTGAATCCGCCGTGCAGGCTTGTAAATTTTGCGATGTGATGGCTATACTCTTAACGGGTATCGGAGATGACGGTGCAAAAGGACTAAATGAGCTATATAAAGCCGGCGCAACTTGCATAGCCGAAAGCGAAGCAAGCGCGATAGTATATGGTATGCCAAAACGGGCTAAAGAGATAAATTCAAATTTAAGATCGCTTTCTATCAGCGAGATAAGAGCGGAGCTAGAGAGGTTTGTGAGTGTTTTTTGATAAATTTAAGAAAGTTTCGCCTTCGGATAATTTGCAAGAGTCTAAAGCAACCCCTCTGCCTAGCGATATGAAAGGGCTTGATAAGTTTATCCAAAACATTAAAAGCATCTGCGGTGTTGATCTGGAGAGTAAAAAAGAGACTATAAAACAACGCGTGGCAAATTTCGCTCAGGCTCACTCGATCGAGACTTTTGAGCTTTTAAGCACGAGGATTATAGTTGATCGTGTTTTAAGGCAAGAGGTGCTAAATCTAATCACTATCAACGAAACTTATTTTTATAGAGAGTTAGCTCAGCTTCAAGCCGCGATTTATTATGCTAAAGAGCGTGGATTTACGCGCATACTTTGCGCACCCTGTTCAACGGGAGAGGAGGTCTATTCACTTGGAATTTTGGCTAATTCGAATTTGCTAAATTTGTCTGAAATTTCGATAGTCGGCATAGATATAAACTCCGAAGCGATTGACAAATGCCGCGAGGCTACTTACTCCGAACGCTCGCTTCATAGACTAAACGATAATCAAAAAAATATATATTTTGATAAAGTTGATGATAGATTTAAGATTAAAAAAGAGCTTTTGCCAAGAAGCGAATTTAGCGTGGTAAATATCTTTGACGATTCACTCTTTAAGCTCGGTAAATTTGACGTGATATTTTCAAGAAATATGATGATATATTTTGATGAAGATTATAAACTAAAGACTATCGAGAGATTTCATAAAATCTTAAATGATGACGGTAGGCTTTATACCGGACATGCGGATTTGGTGCCTTACACTTCGCTTTATAAGAAAATCATAATCAGCGGAGCTTCGTATTACGTCAAGGCTTAATCCAATATCTCTTTATATCGCTTATAAACCGCGCTCCAGTAGATAGCGCCTAGGAAAAACATACATCCCATGATGATAGTAATGCCCCATAGCGTAAGACCTAGCTTAAATAGCAATCCTATGCCGGCTGAAGTTAGCGCTCCTATGCCAAGATAAACCATATCGTTATAGGCGATAATTCGTCCGTAGTATCTATCGTCGCATTTCTGTTGAAGCAGGGTAAAGGTATAGCTCCAAAGGCTTGAGGTAAAAAACCCTGCCGCCATCGTCCCTAAAAAGCCAAGATAGAAGTTAAACTGCAAAATTCCCCATATACAAACGCCTATGCCGTGACCGATGTAGATATAAAATAAGGTCTTTGTATTTACAAATTTGCTAAGAAGTATCGGACCTATCAAAAGCGCAATAGATCTAGCCGCATTTATAAATCCTATGACAAGCGAAGCTGAAAGCAGCTCTTTGTATTGATAATCGGCTAAAAGCGCCACAAGAGCATCGTATGAAGTAACTCCTACGATGCCGTGTAAGATGATTAGATGCATCACAAGAGGATTTTGCTTTATGTAGCCAAGCCCCTCTTTAAGCATATGCAAAGCTTTTTCGCCTTTATTTTTCGCCATATTTTTTATATCTAGCTTTAAAAGCAAAAATAGAGCAAATACGTATAGAGCGCAATCAAGAAAAAATGCGCTTTTGATCCCGAAAAAGTGTATATAAATTCCCGCAAGTCCCATGCCTGAGGTGTAGGAGATAGAAAATATCAGAGCGTGAATTTCGTTAGCTAGTTTTAGATCGCTTTTGCTTAAAATTTTAGGAAACATACTCATCTCGACCTGAAAGTATGTCCCGCCTGCCGCCGATCGGACAAAAATGATGATAAAAAGCAACCAAAGCATATCAAGAGAGTTGATAAAAATCAGGATAAAAACAGTTACCGCTTCAATCACGATAAGAGATACAAGCATGGGTTTTGGGTTAAATTTATCTACAATAACGCCGCTAAAAGGAGCTAGCACGACTCCGGGCAAAAACGCCGTAGCTGCGGCTAGAGTTATCGCCCAAACGGGTGCGTCAAGCTTTATAAGAAGCGTAAAAACTCCCGTATGAGAAAACCAAACTCCAAAATAACAAATGAGTTGAATAAGAGAGAGCCTTGCAAAAATTCGCTCTCTCTTTAAAAGCGATATAAATTTATTCAAACTTATTTATCCCACAGCACTATGATCTTAGAAACGGGACTGTCAATGCTTAAAGTATCTATGCTGTGTTGTTTTTTGCCTATCAAATTTGAGCCGTCAAATTCAAATTTCACGCCAAGTATTTTGACCTCCATAAATATCTTATCCTCTTTTGAGGATATCTTCGTTACTTCAAGCTGTTTAAAGATATCTTTTAGCGTAGAGGCTGTGGATAGTCCTTGCGGAGTTTTGTAAATCGGCGATATGACGTGAATTTCAAGTATCTTGTCGTCTGCCGTGGTTATGATGTAAAACAGAGGCTCGAATTTAGAATCAAGCACATAGTATTCAAATGTTTCGTCGCCTTTTTTATCGGGATACCCCGCACCTTTTTTGATGCGATCTTGTGGATACTCTTTTAGGATATCTTCAAGTTTGGCGTCTTTGCTAAATTTTGTAAATGAGTATTTGGCGATTATATTTTTGGATTTTTTATTTTCTTTATATATCCCGTGAAAGGTGCCATTTTTGCATAAATTTACTTTTTTACCGCTAGTCGTAACGCTTAAAATCCCATCTTCTATCAGAAGAGAAAATGCAGCTTTGACTCCATCTTTTTCATAATAAAATTTTCCGTCTTTGAAATTTACCGCTTCGTCAAATTTGCATTTTTGCCTACCTTCATCGGTTAGGCTATCTGAATACACAACAACTCTTGTTTCGTCTTTATAATGTGTAAAAACTATACTTTGAGAGTTTGCCGATATGTCTCTTTTGATGAAAATTTTATTATAGTAATCTTCTTGGCTAAGCTCTTTTTTGACCTCTTCTTGTTTTATTTCGGGCTTTGGTTTTGGCTTAGGCTTTGGTTTTGGCTTAGGCTTTGGTTTGATCACCTCTTGGGTTGTATTTATATCAGGTGTTACGATTGGCTCAGGAGTGCTTTTGGGAGTACACCCTATGAAGATGACGGCTACTAAAATCGACAGTAAAGCATTTATGTAAATTCTCATCAAAAAGCCTACTTAAAGTTATTATTTTAAACGATTATACAACTTTTTATTATTAAAAGATATTAAACCAAGTCTTTAAAGAGGCATTTAGAAGCTTTAAAATCGTAAATAAATCTTGTTTAAAAACCTACTTTAAGGGTTTATATATCAAATTTTGTCCGAAAACCTCTTTTATGAAGCTATCTTTGTTTTCAAGCTTGGTTAAATTTTTTCCGTCAAATTTGTAAACCGTCTTTTCTTTGTATTGATTTACGAGAGTTACTTCGGTGCCTTTTATAGTGTATGTTCCGTTTTCAAGGGTTCTTTGAGAGCTTTTTTTATGAATGACGGTTTCAAGCATAAAATTTCCGCTTTTAAAAAGCTCTAGCGTGCTAACGGCTACTTTGCAGTCGGCGCATAAGATATTAGCCTCATACACTCCAGCTACGTCTGCGATAACGCTACAGGCTGGCATAGTTTCTTTGATACCACAATCTTGTTTGCTTAAATTTTGCGAGGCGCAACCGCTAAATAAAATCAAAGCCGCACCCAAAAATATAAAATTTTTCATTTTTTGCCTTTATAGCTTGATTAAAGTTAGCAATTATATAACAAATTTGTTTATAAGTTTGCATTGCCGCCCTTTAAATTGATATGTGTTATAATTTGATAAATTTCAAAAAGGAGCTAAGATGTATAGCGAATTTATGGTGTTTGGGCTAGTGGTAGCTGTTTTAGCGTTTTTGTTTTTAAAAGCAGGTATCAAAATCGTCTCTCAATCTGATATTATGATTATCGAGAGGCTTGGTAAATTTCATAAAATTTTAGATGGCGGATTTCACCTTATAATACCTTTTATAGATCAAATTCGCGCGGTTATAACGGTAAGAGAACAGCTTGTGGATATACTTAAGCAGCAAGTTATCACTAAGGATAACGTCAATATCTCCGTTGACGGAATCGTATTTTTAAAAGTAACCGACGGAAAAATGGCGCTTTATAACGTAGATAGCTATAAAAAAGCTATCGCAAATTTGGCTATGACGACCCTGCGCGGCGAGATAGGCGCTATGAATCTTGATGATACGTTAAGCTCTCGCGACAGATTAAATTCGGCTCTTCAAGTGGCTCTTGGCGATGCTGCCAGCAACTGGGGCGTAAAGATTATGCGCGTTGAAATTTCTGAAATTTCGGTTCCTGCGGGCATTGAAGCGGCTATGAATATGCAGATGAAAGCCGAGCGTGAAAAGCGAGCCATCGAGCTTAAGGCTCAAGCTGAAAAAGAGGCTTTGATACGCAACGCAGAGGCTTTAAAACAAGAAAAAGTGCTTCAAGCTGAAGCTATCGAAAGAATGGCGGATGCTAAAAAATACGAGCAAATCGCCATAGCTCAAGGTCAAAAAGACGCGATGGATATGATAAACGAGAGTATGGCTCAGAATAAAAATGCGGCTGAATTTTTGCTTGCCAGAGATAGAGTTGCGGCATTTAATGAGCTGGCTAAAAACAGCGCCAATGATAAAATTTTAGTCCCTTATGAGGCTACCGAGCTTATAGGTTCGCTAAGCGTTCTAAAGGATTTTATATCAAATAAAGCAAAATAAGGAGCAGAAATGATACCTCCGTATCTTGTTTTGGCTTTTGGTATGCTTTTGGTGGTTGCAGAGTTGCTTGTGGGATCGTTTTTTCTTCTATTTTTTGGGCTTGGATTTTTAGCTGTCGGAATTTTAGGATTTTTTATAGATTTTTCATGGCATGTTCAAATTTTACTCGCTTCGCTTATCTCCGTTGGGCTTTTAATCCTGCTTAAAAAACCTATGAAAGAGAGGTTTTATAGCTCAAAAGATGAGGTAAAAGATGACTTTTTAAACGAGAGCGGAGAGGGCGAGATAAAAGAAGGAATGGTATATTTTAAAGGTACTCTTTGGAGCTATGACGGTGATTTAAAAGATGGACAGAAAGTCCAAGTAGTCGGCACAAAAGGAAATAAAGTCATACTAAAAAACGATTAAAGCGAAATTTGAGTGCTTTTAGCGCACTCAAATTTTATATTAATGGTGGTGATGACCGTGATGATGTCCATGACCGCCGTGATGAGCACAGCCTTGCTCGCAAGAGTGACCACAGGATTTGCCGTCTTTATGATGCATTTGATGATGTGGACATCCATCTTGCATCTGGTTTGCCGTAGGTTTTGGCTTGTCTTGTGCGCATCCTGCAAAAAACAGTGCCATTGTAGCTATGATAGCTAGTTTTTTCATGATTAACTCCTTTGTTAAATTCAATTTAAAGTGCGCATTTTAGCATATATATAATTATTTTTAGATATACTTTTGCAAATTTAAACAAAGGAAAATTTTGGCAAGACTTAGTGTAGATGAAGCTATAAATTTGATAGAAAATGCCGAGCTTAACGAGCTTGGGGCTATGGCGCTAGCCAAAAAGCGAGAGCTTCATCCTGAAAAAATCACAACTTTTATCGTCGATAGAAACATAAATTATACGAACGTTTGCTGGGTTGATTGCAAATTTTGCGCATTTTATCGCCATGCAAAAGAAGAAGATGCTTACGTGCTAAGCTTTGAAGAAATCGGGCAAAAGATAGAGGAGCTAATAGCCATAGGCGGTACGCAAATTCTCTTTCAAGGCGGCGTTCATCCTAAGCTTAAGATCGACTGGTATGAAAACTTAGTCGAGTGGATCAGTAAAACTTATCCACAGATCACTATTCACGGTTTTTCTGCGATTGAAATTGACTATATCGCAAGAATTTCCAAAATTTCAACTCGCGAAGTTTTAGCTCGTCTAAAGGCAAAAGGGCTTTATTCTATTCCGGGAGCCGGTGCTGAGGTGCTAAGCGATAGGGTTAGAGATATCATAGCGCCTAAAAAATGCGACACAGAAACTTGGCTAAGGGTTCATAAAGAAGCTCATGAGATCGGCGTAAAATCAACCGCTACCATGATGTTTGGTACGGTTGAGACGACTCGCGAGATAGTTGAGCATTGGCAGCATATTAGGGATTTACAGGATCTTACCGGAGGCTTTAGGGCGTTTATATTATGGAGTTTTCAGGGTCTAAATACCAAATTAGCCGCCGAGAGACCGGAAATACAAAAACAATCATCAAATCGCTACTTGCGACTACTTGCCGTTTCAAGGCTCTTTTTGGATAATTTTAAAAACATCCAAAGCAGCTGGGTAACGCAAGGAAGCTATATAGGACAGCTTGCACTGCTCTTTGGCGCAAACGATCTAGGCTCAACCATGATGGAAGAAAATGTCGTAAAAGCAGCAGGTGCGGCATATAGAATGAATCAGGACGAGATGATAAATTTAATACGCGATGTGGGCGAAAAACCTGCAAAACGCAATACAAATTACGATATATTGGAGAAATTTTACTAATGAAAGTTGTAAATTTAAAAGTTAAAAACACTCAAATTCCGGTTATCTTTGAAAGCTCAAAGGCTTTGCCTGTAGTGTCTTTAAAGCTTGTTTTTAAAGTGGCGGGAAGCTATGAGGACGGTAAGCTTGCGGGACTTGCAAATTTAAGCGCAAGACTTTTAAACGAAGGCACTCTTAAAAAAGGCTCAAATGCTTTTGCAAAAGAGCTTGAGATGCGTGCCATATCGCTTCATGCACAAACAGGATTTGAAACGCTAAATATCGATCTAAGCTGCCTAAAAGAGCATTTTGAGTTTGCATACTTAAAATTATCCGAGCTTTTAAAAGATCCAAATTTTAGCGAGTATATCCTTGATAAACTAAAAAAGCTAGTAATAGGCGAAATTTTAAGCAATGAAAGCGACTTTGATTATGTAGCGCGGTCTGCTTTAAACGAGCTTTTGTATCCAAACACTTCATTTGCAAGAGGGTCGATAGGCACTAAAGAGAGCGTGTCTAAAATCACGCTTAAAGAGATTAAAGATTTTATAAGCTCTCATCTTGATTTGGCTAATTTGATGGTAGTTTTTGGCGGAGATGTAGATCTTAACGAGCTAAAACTAGAGCAAATTTTAAGCGGTTTAAGCGACGGCAAGGCGCGAGAGCTAAAGAAGCTGCAAACTAGCCAAAAGATGAGTCAAAAATTTATCATTAAGCCAAGCCAACAGGCTTATATATACTTCGGCGCTCCTTTTGAAGTGGGTATAGATGAAAGATTTAAGGCTAAAGTGGCTAGTTTTATACTAGGCGAGAGTGGCTTTGGCGCTAGGCTTATGGAGGAAATTAGAGTTAAACGAGGACTTGCGTATTCAGCTTACGCAAGAAGCGGATTTATGCTAAGCTACTCTCAAATTTCAGGTTATCTTCAAACCAAAAACGAGAGTAAGGACGAGGCGATATCAGTAGTGAAGGACGAATTTGATAAATTTGTCAAAAAGGGCGTTACGGCGCGCGAATTAGCTCAAGCTAAGAGATTTTTGCTGGGGTCTCAACCGCTTCGCCAAGAGACGCTTTTTAACAGGTTAAATATCGCTCAAGGTGAGGTTTATAACGGCTTTAAGATCGGCTCGTTTAAAGATGAGCTTGATAAAATTTCTAAGCTAAAACTTAGCGAGCTTAACGAATTTATAGCTTCTCACGATGAGATAACCAAGCTAAGTTTTGCCGTGCTTTATAATGAAATTTAAACCCAGCGACAAGGAAATTTTAAACAAAATAGGCGTATTTACGCTACTTGATCTTTCTCTTAAAATTCCAAAGAGCTTTGATGACACGACTATAACCCAAAGCCCAAAAGACGGTAACGTGAGCATCGAAGTGGTGATAAAAAACTCATATAAGCAAAGCGGGATCTTGCATGTCTTAGCATGGTGCGAGAGCTGGGGGCAAAACGTTAAAATCATTATATTTAATGCCAAGTCTTGGCATTTTGGAGCATTTAAAACAGGCAAGCAAATTTATATAAACGGCAAATGCTCCTTTGCTTTTGGCTCTTGGCAGATAACAAATCCAAAGATAATCACAAAAATAAACGAGATAATCCCTAAATACAAACTAAGCCTGCGTGACGATAGATTTAAAGAGCTTACAAGCAGATATGTAACTATAGAAAATTTGCTTGCCGAAGGACTTAACGAGAGTGAAGCCAAATTCTTAAGCGATCTGCACAAAAGCGATCATAATAGCGCGCATTTGCTTGAAAATTTAGACAAAGGCTCGCACGGGCTTGAAATTTTAAAATTTGTTGAGATTTATAACTATCTAAGAAAGCTAAGTGCTAAAAAAACCGATTTTGCAAGCGAGAAAGTAGAAACTTTTGATATAAGCTCTTGGGTAGCATCCTTGCCGTTTCAGCTTACCGATGATCAAAAAAACGCCATAGCCGATATCAGGCTTGATCTTAGCGGCGATAAGGCAAAAAGGCGAGTTGTTATGGGCGATGTGGGAAGCGGCAAGACTATAGTTATCCTTGCTACTGCTTTAAGCGTATATCCTAAAGCTGCAATTGTGATGACTCCTACTTCTATACTTGCCGAGCAAATTTACGATGAAGCGGTGAGGTTGTTGCCTGAATTTATGAATATCAAGCTTGTAAAAAGCGGTGAAAAAGAGCTTGAATTTGAAGGCGTAAATTTGATAATAGGCACGCATGTGCTTCTTTATAACGAGCTTGTCAAATCGCCTGTCGTTATGATAGATGAGCAGCATCGCTTCGGTTCAAACCAGCGCGAGAAGATAAATCAACTGGTGCGCGACGGGCAAAACTACGCTCATGTAATTCAGTTTTCAGCCACACCCATACCGCGTACTCTTAGTATGATACAAAGCTCGTTTGTGGAATTTAGCTTTTTAAAGCAGATGCCGTTTAAAAAAACTATACATTCGCAAATTTTACAAAGTGCGGACTTTGAACGGCTTTTAAATCATATCAGGCAAGAAATTGCAAAAAATAAGCAAGTAATCATAGTATATCCTCTAGTGGAAACAAGCGAAAGTTCAAGCTATCAAAGCTTAAGCGAGGCGCAGGATTTTTGGCTTAAAAATTTTAAAAATGTATTTATAACCCACGGTAAAGACAGGCAAAAAGAGCAAATTTTACGTGAATTTAGACAGAGTGGAGATATCTTGCTTTCAACTACGGTTGTTGAGGTGGGAATTTCTTTGCCTAGGCTTAGTACGATAGTCGTAGTTGGGGCTGAAAGGCTAGGGCTTGCCACGCTTCATCAGCTACGAGGCAGGGTTGGTAGGCAGGGCGGAGAGGGCTTTTGCTTTCTCTTTACTAAGCTTAAAAATCCGCCTGAGAGACTGCGTGAATTTTGTGCCACGCTTGATGGATTTGAGATAGCACAGATAGATCTTAAAAATCGTCAAAGCGGAGATATATTAGGCGGAGTGTTTCAGCATGGAGCGACGTTTGAATACTATGAATTTGAAGAGAATTTAACGGCTGCGGCAAAAAATCGTTTAGAGAAATTGGCATAAATAAATTTTTAAGAACGTTGTCTAAAGCGCTAAAATTTGATGTCTGTTTGCTGCAAGATGGATTTTAGCATGAAATTTATAACTACAAGGAGTTGAAAATGCCGTTTGTAAATATCAAAATCACAAAAGAAAAAGAGCCCGTAACTACAGAGCAAAAGCAAAGATTGATATCGGGAGTAACTGAGCTTGTGGCTGAAATTTTAGGAAGAAACAAGGCTTCAACGGTAGTAATAATAGATGAAATCGAAATGGATAATTACGGGCTTGGAGGCGAAAGTATAACTCAAGTCAGGAAAAAACAAGGAAGATAAAATTAACTTCAAATTTTGATGGTGAAATTTGAACCGCTTAAATTAGCTAATAGTTTGGTTTATCTCGGTTTTTTAATAGATTAAAGATAAATTTAAGTAAATAGAATGATGGGGCAAAGGCTGCCCCTAAATTTTAATAAAGTCCGAATTTGCCGTCTGAGCGTTTGTATAAAACTCTCATTTTGGCATCTATATCGTTAAATACGTAAAACTGCATGTCGCTATCTTTAAGCTTTGCTAGAGCTTCTTCTATCTCAAGCGGCTTATATAGCTCAAGCTCCATAGGAATAACCTCATCTATATCTTCGTCGCTAGGCTCATCGGCTATGGTTGCCCTTATAGCTTTGCCGTCGTCTTTGTTTTTAACGGTTACGTTCTTATCATGCTCTCTGCGAAGCACCTTTGATGCGCGATCTATCGCAAGATCAACCGCTGCGTATAAATCCTTGTCTTTTTGGCGAATAACTATAGTGTCTTTTCTAGCCAAATTTATAGCAAATTCTACGCTAAAACCTTTTTTGCCGTTTTTTTCATCAGCCGAAACGACGCAACGTCCCGAAATAATATCTAAATTGTATTTGTTGAGCGAATCAAAAGCGTTTTGGATGTAGCTTTTGATCGGATCGGTTAGTTCAAATTGTTTTCCTGTGATGCTTGTATTCATCATAGCTCCTTTGCATTAATGTGCGTCTATTATAGCATATTAAAGCTTTTGGATAGTGCGTCTGTGGAATCTAACTGGAATGTTAAAATTTGGATTTAAAATTACTGTTGTATCCAAGACAACCGTGCCTACTGACGTAGGAGTCGATATGGCTGTACCGCAACCGTCTATCTGACCTATAAAATCAACTACGTCAACGGTTGCATTGAATAAAGTTTTTCCATCACTTGTTGTAAGATTAGTATCTACTATCCTTCTTAAAGTATCATTTGATGTTGGACATTTTTTTGTACCGCCGCTAGAGCCTATCTCCATAGACAACAAATTTTTTACTGCCATCTCGGTTGCTCCTTGCGCTAAAAGCTCCGCTTGCTCTCTTAAGAATATATCAGTTGTATGCTTTGCTGTAGTAGCAGACAAATTTAATGCAAAAGTTGCAATAGTAGCAACCAAAACCATGAAAAATATTGCAGTAACCAAACTAAATGCTTTTCTCATTAATATATCGCCTTTGTTTTACATACCGTAACTTCTGCTTCATCTTTATTTAAAGATTTTCCCGCATCTCTTATGCAGAGCTTTAGAACCACCATGCCATCTACGCTAGTGAAGTTAAATCTCGTAACATTTGTTGCCAATATTTGCTTTGATGTTTCAGTGCTATTATACTTTTCGCCTGCAATCCATGGTCTATAGTTGTAGTGTAGCATTAAATCAAAATCTCCATTCTCGGATGGATTTGAAGGCACTACGGCATACGCCGTATGAAGGAGATAATATTGTTCTGATATTTTATTTCCTTGAGGAAAGTCTATTTTTAAGGTTATATCGTCAAGCGCATCTTTAACGATAGCTATAGAATCAGCTGTATTTGAGCCGTCAAATCCGAATGATGTTTTAACATCTGTAGGTATTCCTTTAAATATAACGCCAACTTTGCTATTTTTTAAAGTCGCCTTTTTGTTTGTTAGATCTGATATGTCGTTATTTGCAAGTCCTAAATTACTTTGAGGTGTTAGTATTGTACCCTCTGAAACCCCTGTCCTTGAGGTTATCGTATTTTTTAGATCGGCAAAACCGCTCCAGCCGCCATTTTGAAAACTTTCATAGCTGTAGCTAATCCATTCCAAGATATTATAATCTTGATTTAAGCTCGGGTCTTGAAGTGATATGAAATCTTCATAAGAGTTCTTTTTTCTTCCTATAGAAGATCCTTTGACTCTAATGGCCAGTCTTTTTGAAATTTGCTCAAGAACTATCTCTGTCTGTGTTTCAAGAGTATTTATAGCTCTACTTTGTAAATAGTTTTTATATATATTTAGTGCTATTTCGGTCCCCATATAAGTTAAAGCGCCTGTGATAACTATCACAACTACAAGTTCTAGTAAAGTAAAACCTTTTTTCATTTTTTTTACCATGTGCTAGTTGCGATCTTTGGACCGTCTCCTATATTTACAGAGTAGCTTCTTAGTATAATTTGATATCCTTCTTTATTTTTAGACTTGATATTTTTAGTTGTTGCCGTTATTTCGATTTTTTTTATGTCTTCATTTTCGTTACCTGCCATATCTTTCGTGTCTATGGTAGTTATAAGCTCAACAGAAACTATGCTATCTCTATTATATCCTGCTGAGGTTTCTTGTTTTGTCATGCCTTTAAAGTCACTGATAGTTTTGATTCCGTCACTACAAGACGTACTAGAGTTTTTGTTAATATATTCTCTTCTTCCATCGGGAGAAATGTCGTTAATTAAGTAGAAGTTATTAGTAATAGCGGGTGTTTTAAAGATAGGCGTGCTTGTGTATGTTCTATTTTCATCTTTACTGTCAACACACCCCCATGGTGATTTTAGTATCAAAGCCATTCTCGTTTTCGCATCCATAACGCTCTCTTGAATTATTGCAGAGTTATTATTTGATGAGGTTTGTAAAAAAAGTGTCGGAACTGAAGCCAAAGTAATGCCAACTACTACTATAGATACGACCAGTTCAATTAATGAAAATCCTCTTCTCATTACCAATTTAACCTTTGATTTGTCTTGTTCCCTTGTATGTCTTTAAAATTTTTGTTTGAATCTCCTCCAACCAGATTTCCTACGCCTACATCTTCTTTGTTTTTATTGAGCGATTGACCTCCCCAGTTTGAGCCTCCAATAAATGTTACATCAAAGCTATTTTTTTCTGCAGATGGATTAAATGGGTTGAAAATAAGCCATTTTGATGCAGGCATAAATATAGTGACGGTATCAGGTTTTAAACTTGATAATGTTATCTTTTCAACTCCTGAAACTATAGGATTTGCTGGATTTTTTTGCGATAAAGCTATATTAGAAGGGTGTTCGTAATTTCCTGCCGTTCCTTGAACAGGACTGCTGTGAGATTTATTAACAAACCAATTGCTTGTTGTTGGTAAGGTTTGGTTTTTGATAATTGAAGTATATTTTGTTTCAACACAATTTTTACAAAATAAACCATAATAAACATGTGCATCAAATCCACTCATAGGACCTGTGTAATCCGGAGCAAATACTCTTCCATAATAAAATTTTACATCCGTTTTTATGGTGTTTGGAGCGTATGTAGAGCCTGTTACTCCATCCTCGTCTTGTATATTTAAAAATGTAAAATTATCGCTTGTTACCTGAAAAGGATTTTTTGGTATTTGTATATTTTTAGAAAAACCGAAATTTATATACGATCTTACTTCTCCTTCTTCAAAATGATTTTTCTTTATTTGATATTTTCCACTGTTTGGATTATTGTCTGCCTTTATCATTGTCAAGTTATCAAAATATAATATATCTTTTTTTGCTTGGGCTATTTTATCGCTATCGCTTGCTATTGCGAGTCCGGAATCGTCTGTTATGTCAGTTACGGCTTTATTTATATCTATAGTTAAATTAACATCTCTTGAATAGCAATTTTTTGTGTATAGAGTTGCAGGGCTATTGTCTTCAAGCCTTGCTGTTGTTTTTAAATCCATACGAGCGCTCATATCAGAGTCGTTAGACATATACGTCATATCGGTACCGCTAAAATTTTTTATATTAACTTCGGATACATGTATATCCTTTGGTATAAATGTAAAATTTATACTATCTTTAAGCCTTACATTGCATCCTATTTTTCCGTCTATTTCATCGTTTGAATAGCTATTTAATATACAGTCCTCTTTGGATGACGTTTGATCTATAAGAGTCCATTTTGTATCTAATATATTTTTTATAGATACCTGTCCGACATTTGGATAATAAAAGTCGCTGTTCGATACCAATCCTTTTTCGTTTCTTATAACTTTTAGTTTGGCTATACCGTTATCAAAGACAGCCGCCAATTCGATATTTGATAAAAAATTAAATTTAGATGAATCACAACCCGTAGGAAGAGGACTAGGTGCTATAAATTTTATAGGCTTTATGTCTGTAGTGTAGTTGTCGGTTTTTTGCCCATTGTTGTTTTTGGCTATTACTTCTATAGTGTTATATTTTTTTCCTCCTACAAGAAGCGAATAGTTTAAGCCTGACATACTTCTTTGACCGTCCAACTCTTTTGGTCTTACCGAAAATGGGTCTGAAGAGCATGATGTTGATATTTGATTACCTTCTTTGTCTGTTACAGAAATTCTAAAATAAACCTTTTTATAAGCGTCATTGATTAAAATACTTCTTACATCTACAACGCTTTTATTTTCTAAATCGTCTTTAGAAAGTTTTATTTTTTTGTTGTTTGCCAGTATATTAGCTCCGCTAGAGCATTTGCTGTTGTCTTCTATGGCATCTATGTATATATTGTTATCTTCGTTGAAGTTGTATAAAGCTTTTGCTCCGTATGTTGTATCAAAATTTGCAAGTTTTACACTAAACGGCTTGCCTGAAATTTGAGTAAATAAATTTTCAGAGTCTCCTACTTGATTGAAATTTTTATTTACTACTTTGGTTAATATATCTCTTATTACGATAAGATGGTACTTGTCATCCTCGCATTTGTTTATGGTTCCGTCAAACACTAAATTTATTGTTTTGTTTTCAAAAGATGCTTGATAAGAATTTTGTTTAAATTTATCTACCAATACCGTGTCATATTGTATAAAGGCTTTGTTTTGGTTTGTAAGCTTTCCGCCGTTACCGTTTATTCCGGCTCCTTCTCCTATAAGAAATTTTAGTGTATTTTCTTGTTTTTTAAATATAGGCGAGTTTGTATCGCTTTGTTTATGTGCACTTATCATAGAAAAATTATCATTAATGCTTTCATTAACACTCGGTATGGCATATATGCTTTTAGGAGTATAAGTAAGACTTTTTGGATCAAGCATACTTCTAACTGCTGTAAAGAGAGCCTCTTCATTGCTTGTATTTTTTATGACCAATTTTACCCTGAGGTCATCTCCCGGTCTGGCTTGAGTTGCGCTATTTGAGTCTTTACTTACTTCTCTAAAGTCTCTTTCGTCTGTTGATCCTTTTATTCGATGAAACAGTGTCTCGACATAGCAAACGTTTGGTTGATAAAGCTCTGTAGAAAATGCAACTAACCCTATATTTGCCCTTTCTCCTTTAATAGAATTAATGTTTCCTGCAACACTATATCCAAACACCACTTTGGCGTTAAGCCTAATCTTTGTAGATGTTTGTTTGTTTGAGATGTGATTTGATATATCAAGTATATCAAGATCCATCTGAGCATTAAATTTTTTGTTTTCATCCATGTGCTTGTCAAATTTTGCAATTGTGCTATTAAACTGCCCTCCTGCAGGGTTTACATTTGAAGTTGCTGGGTAAAATCTTTTATCTGCAGCTTTTTGTATCTCGATATTTTCAGAGCCAAGTTCTTTTTTAGCACCGAATGATAAAACCGTAAGAGTGGAATTAACTTTTCCTCTGGTTGGGGTAAAAAATCCGTCTATGTCTATTAATGATTCGGCTATCTTATAAGGTATTTTTTGCTTTTCCTCTTCTTTTGTCGTTCTATAAGGAGCTAATATAGAAATTCCGTCGTAGAGATGAACACCTCTTGGTTTAATTTGATTGTTTTTGCTTAAATTTGCATTTACTTTTTCTGTAAAGTCGTATATTATAGTTAAAACCCAACCTCCATAGTGAGGAGCCGCTAAGCTACCGTTCCAGCCATGATCTCTAAAGCCACCGGGATCCTTGGGCTGTTCTTTAAAAGTCCTGATATTGCCTGCGCTGAATGTTCTAGACTTTATGTTTTTGCCAAAAGTTGCTCTTACTATATCCGTAACATCAGCGCTTGCCTGATACATAAACTGCATACCTCTTCTTGAATAAGAGCCGTACCATTTTATATCTCTATCGCTTGTCGCTTCTATATCGTGAATAGTTCCGTCCGGAGTTTTAAATTTTATCTTATTAAAACCTCTAATTTCTTCAAAGTATTTTGCTCTTGTTTCTCGGATAATTTCATCTTTGGTTGGCTTTGATTTATAGTCATCTTCCCAAAATTTTGATAATCCTCCTCCCCAATAAAGTCTTGCAAAGATTATATTGTCTCCGGTTAAGTTTTCTTGAACAAATTCGTTATCAAATTTAAAAGTAGACTTTGCAGAGTTAACAGGGATGTCTTTGTCTTCTTTTATGAATTCAAAAGGTCTTATAACAGACCCCCCGCTTCCTGAACCGTATTGAAAATTAAATCCACCATCCTCCGGAACCATTATAGTAGCACCTATCGTCTCTATATCTCCAAAAATTCTTACAGAGTTTGTAGTTCTTTTGTGTAAATTGCCGTATACCTGATCATCTCCTATATTTAAATCTTTATATCCATAAACCCATGTGGCATTTAATTCTATATTGTGTGTTAATCCATCTAAATCCTGATACGTTTCTCCAAAAAGATTTGTGCTCAATATAATGAAAAAGGCAAATATCTTTAATTTTCTCATACGGTGTCCTTTTAAGTTAAGGTATCCTATTTTTGTATAAAATCTGAAATTTTCTCCGCTTGTTTATAGTCCGGATAGTTATATACGTCCAAAACCACTTGAGATAATGTCATATTTGTCATATTGCACACGATAGGAGCCATAAAATTTACGGTTGAAGTCTCTATCGGAACGCTTACAATCATTATGTTATATACTCTTAACTCGCTATTGTCATTTATATCCATGAGCTCTTGATAGTATGTCGGTATCTCAAATTCGTAATTTCTTAAAGCATATGGATTTATCATTGTAAAAGATGTTTCATCATCTTTGCTTTTAAGTTTTACAAAAAATTTGTCAAGCTCTATAAGCTCCATGCTTTTAATGTGCTCAAAGCCTAAAATAGGACTTTTAACCTCAAATACCATCAAAGTTCTCCTGCTTTTAAAATGTTACAATATTGTATCAAATTTTTTTATATTTTAAGCTAAATTGTAAATTTATTTTAAATTTATCGAAAAATAACCCAATGCATAGTAAAATATCACATTTTAAATTCTAATATAAGGACGTTTATGAAATTTGTCACTAAAATATTATATGCGACGATCTTTATTTTTTTACTAAGCGGTTGTGCCGAAAAATACAGCGAGCTTTATAATTTAACTCCCGAAGAATGGTACTCTCAAATCATTGCCGACATAAAAGATCGCGACTTGGAAAGTGCCGATAAGCACTATACTTCAATGTCAAGCGAACACGTAGCAAGCCCGCTTTTAGAGCAAATTTTGCTTATCCTTTCTCAGGCTCACGCAAACGAAGAGGAGTATTTGCTGGCAAATTTCTATCTTGATGAGTATATTAAGAGATACGGCGACAACGGACCTAAGACCGAATTTGCACACTATCTTAAGATAAAAGCGAATTTTGACTCGTTTTCTCAGCCAAATCGCAATCAAAAGCTTATGCAAGATAGTATTAACGAGATAGAAAAATTTCTTTATATCTATCCAAATACCAAATATCGACCGCTCATAGAGACGATGCTTACGAAATTTCAGCTTGCGATATTTTATCTTGACGAGCAGATTGCTGATTTGTACGAGCGAACAGGCAGAAGTGAATCTGCTGAAATTTACAAGAAAAAGGTTGAAAATTCGCCGTTAAATGACGCTAAGCTTATTAAGCCTCAGCTTCCTTGGTATAGAAAAATTTTTGAGTAGGAGATAAATTTGCAGATAAACGAATCAAAAACATTTCCCGCAGAGCTTCCTATAATCGTTGAAGACGAGCTATTTTTATATCCATTTATGATAACTCCGCTATTTTTAAGCGATGATGAAAATTTATCCGCTTTAAATTTGGCTATAGAAAACCAAAGCCAAATTTTAGTAGCTCCGACAAAGCCTCAAAATGAAGGCGCGCGCGACTTTGAAGGAATTTATGATGCGGGTGTTATTGGGACTATCATGCGCAAGGTTCCTTTGCCTGACGGAAGAGTCAAAATTCTCTTTCAAGGCATGAGTAAGGGTAGGGTTGTCCTTGAGTCTAAAGGCAAGCCTTTAAGAGCTACAGTGGATATCATCCATGAAAAGCGCCCGACAGCCGTAAAAAGCGATGCGCTCGTAACCGTGCTTCGCGAAAAAGTGCGTGATCTAGCTGCGCTTAGCCATTTTTTCCCGCCTGATTTGCTAAAAACTATCGAAGAAAGCGTTGAGGTAAGCAGAGTGTGCGATCTGGTTTTAAGCTCGCTTAGACTTAAAAAACAAACCGCATATGAGTTTTTCATAGAGGAAAATTTAGAGCAAAAACTACTTAAACTAATCGACTTTATCATCGAAGAGATAGAAGCTAATAAGCTTCAAAGAGAGATTAAAAGCAAGGTTCATTCGCGTATCGATAAGGTAAATAAAGAGTATTTTTTAAAAGAGCAGCTAAAGCAAATTCAGCAAGAGCTAGGTAGCGATACGACTCGCGAGGAAGAGATCGAAGAGTATCGAAAAAAGCTTGAGAAAAAGAAGAAATTTATGGGCGAGGATGCTTATAAGGAGATTAAAAAGCAGATAGACAAGCTTGGTAGGATGCATCCTGATTCTGCCGATGCGAACACTATACAGAGCTATCTTGACTGGGTTATAGAAGTGCCTTTTGAAAATATAGCCAATAAAAAATCAAGCGTTGCCGAAGTAAGTAAACATCTAAACACCGATCACTATGGACTTGAAAGACCAAAAGCTAGGATTGAGGAATATTTCGCTTTGCGTGAGCTTTTGGAGCTTAGAGGAGTTGCCGATAAGGTGAATAACGGAGCTATTTTGTGCTTTGCAGGACCTCCGGGAGTGGGTAAAACCAGCCTTGCAAATTCCATCGCAAAAGCGCTTAAAAGAGAGCTGGTGCGCGTAGCACTAGGCGGGCTTGAGGACGTAAATGAGCTTAGGGGGCATAGAAGAACTTATATAGGAGCGATGCCAGGGCGCATAGTGCAAGGTCTCATAGAGGCTAAGCAGATGAATCCTGTGGTAGTGCTTGATGAGATAGATAAAGTAGGCAGAAGTTTTCGCGGCGATCCTACGGCGGTTTTGCTTGAAATTTTAGACCCTGAGCAAAATAATAAATTTAGAGATTATTACTTAAATTTCAATATCGATCTAAGCAAAGTAGTATTTGTAGCTACCGCAAATGATGTTGGGTCGATACCGCCTGCGCTTCGCGACAGGATGGAATTTATCCAACTTAGTTCATATACCCCGCAAGAGAAATTCGAGATAGCTAAAAAATATCTCATTCCTCAAGAGCTAAAAAAGCATGGACTTAAACCAAGCGAGGTAAGTTTCGGAAAAGATGTGCTTAAACTTATCATAAGCGACTATACCAGAGAAAGCGGTGTGCGAAATTTGCGAAGAAGGCTTGCCGATATATTTAGAAAAGCGGCTAAAAAACTGCTTATGGACAGTAGTTTAAGTAAGGTAAGTATCACGACTAAGAATTTAAATGAATTTTTGGAAAAAAAGGTCTTTGAAATAGAGCTTGCCGACAAGGTTGATCAGGTAGGGCAGGTGAATGGTCTAGCTTGGACGAGCGTGGGTGGGGATGTGCTGAAGATCGAAGCTATAAGGATACAAGGCAAAGGCGCTATGCAAGTGACGGGCTCTCTTGGAGAAGTGATGAAAGAGAGCGCGTATATCGCATTTAGCCTTGTTAAAGTTCTAATAGATGAGAAGAAGCTAAAAGTACCTGCTAAGATAATCCCAAATTTAGCTGAAGATAAGAAAAAACCGACCGTAAGCGACGTGTATAGAAGATATGATCTGCATATTCATGTTCCCGAAGGAGCAACTCCAAAAGATGGACCGAGTGCCGGTATCACGATGGTAACGGCTATTGCCTCTATACTAACCGATACAAAAGTAAAAAGCGATGTGGCTATGACGGGTGAGATCACGCTAAGCGGCAGAGTGCTGCCTATAGGAGGGCTTAGAGAAAAGCTTATCGCGGCACATAAGGCGGGTATAAAGACGGCGATAATCCCTCGCAAAAATTATGAGCGCGACTTAGACGATGTGCCAAACGATGTAAAAACCGACGTGAAGATCGTTGCTGTTGATACGATAGAGGATGTTTTAAAGGTCGCTTTGGTCTTAAAATAAATTTTATGAAGTCTTGCTAGAAAAGGCAAGACTTCGTTTATGTTGTTGATTTAACTAGTAGCTGAGTAAAATTTTATACTTTTGTATATTGTATTTTTGCTCTAGTTTAAAATTTCCCGCATAATTAATTCATGCTTCTCTTGTTTATCTATGGTAATAAATTCTACTTTATTTATTTTTTGCATATGATACAAATTTACATAAATATAATTAACAATATTTTTGGATTATGATTTATTCTTTTATGATCTATGATTAAATTTAGTAAATTTTACCCCTGCAGCTCACCTTTATTTTGTCCACAACTTGCCCATCTTCAATTAAATAAGCAAATTCATATAAATTTACGACAGGACAGATGTGGTTTGGGTAAATTTCAATCTTATCCCCTATATTAAGGCTATCTCTTAAATTTTTATCATAGATTATGGCATGCTCGTCATAGACGGAGTCAATCCATACGTCAGTTCCTTTTATCTTGCCAAGTCCCGGTGTAGCTACAAATCCTACGGTGCGTCTTTGCTGGGTTAGACCCTTTGCTCCTACATCGGTTATCACGCGTTTGTCTGTAGGCTTGCTGATGATAGTCGTAAGCACGGTAGCTGCATTCATGCTAAAGTCGCCGTAAGCCATGGCTTGAGATGCGTCCATAAAGATATAAGTTCCAGGCCTTATCTCTGTTATGCCTTTTAGTATCTCAAAATCATTAATCAGCGAAGGCGTAGATCCGATACTTACTATCTCGGCTGGCAAATTTAGCTCGCTAGCGATAGACGCAAATTCAAGAGTGCGCTTTTGGCTTTTTAAGTGAATCTGCTCACACTCTTTTTTATTAGTAGCTTTGTATGAGTGACCGTCGTGTGAAAATATGCCTTTGAAATTTATATTTTTGCAAATTTTAAGATGGTTTATAAGAGCTGCAAAATCTTCTTTTTCTATTACTCCTGAGCGATTTTCACCGACTTCTATTTCTATTAACACATTGGCTTTGGCGCTAAATTTTTCAAATGTAGTTTGAACTAAATTTGATTGCTCGATACTGTCTATGCCAAAGCTTAAATTTATGCCGTCTTTTGTGAGTTTTATGATTCGCTCAAATTTTTCATCGCCTGCTATTTCATTTGCTATAAATATATCTTTAAGCCCATTTCTAGCCATCACTTCGGCTTCACCTACTTTAGCCACAGTTATGCCTTTAGCTCCAAATTTTTCTTGAAGCTTAGCGAAATACTGCATTTTGTGAGTTTTAGTATGAGGACGCAAATTTACTTTGTGTTTTTCTGCATACTCTTGCATTTTTTGCAAATTTTGCATTACGATTTTTTTATCTATTATTAAAGCAGGTGTTGGAATTTCATGAAGTCGCATATTATCTCCTTGAATAGAGTAAGGAAATTATACTACGTAAATATTGATAAAGTTTATGAAATTGAAGAAATTAAAAGTGAAATTTAAATATATAAAAAGATAAAAGCCCTAAAAAGGGCTTTGTATTATAGACCCTCGAAAGGATTTGTAACTACGTTGTCGCGATCTACTATGTAAGGTATAAATGCCGCGTGTCTCGCCCTTTTGATAGCTTGTTCTACCATTTCTTGGTGCTTTTTGCAGTTGCCTGTAAGACGTCTTGGCATTATTTTAAAACGCTCTGAAAGAGAGTATTTTAAAAGCGTTGTGTCTTTGTAATCTATAAAATCAACTTTTGCTTCACAATATTTGCAATATTTTCTTGAATATTTTCTTTTCTCTGCCATAATTAAATCCTAATCCTTAATTAAAATGGTATTGTCTCGTCGCTGTCGTATTTGTCAGCATCAACATCTATATCTTGAATTTTATCGTTGTAATCATCTTGCCTTGGTTGCCTATTGTAGCTTTGCTGGTTTTGGGCTCTTGAGGCATTATGGCTGTTTGTGTTTTGGCTATATCCCTGGTTGCTGTAGCTTTGATTGCCATAGCCGCTACTTTGTCCGTAATTAGCTTGTTGATTACTGTTTTGATTAAATCCGCCTTGTTGTCCTGAACCGCCTAGCATCTCCATATTTTCAACGCTTACGCTATGTTTGCTTCTGTTTTGACCGTTATTGTCCGTCCACTGATCAAACTTTAAGCGACCCTCAACTAGAAGTTTTGAGCCTTTTGAAAGATATTGGTTTGCTATTTCAGCCTGTTTGCCAAAAAATGTAATATCGATGAAGCAGGTTTCTTCACGTTTTTCGCCGTTTGCGGTAAATTTTCTAGTAACGGCTATAGAGCTGTTTCCTATTGCCGCTCCAGCTGTTGTGTATCTAAGCTCGATATCTCTTGTAAGATTTCCTACTAAAACGACTTTATTAAACATTTTTCGTCCTTATACTTCCTGTGATGGAGTCTCTTCAGCTTTTGGTTTTGGTTCTTTTTTGCTTTGCTTGATACCTTTGCTTAGTCTTTCCCAAGCCGCAACTTCTTTTTTGTTCTCAAATTTCACTGTTAAGAATTTGATGATGTCTTCATTGATTCTTATGATACGCTCAACTTCTGCAATCGCAACTGTAGGGGCTGTAAAATAAGCTACAAAAAATACGCCGCGCTCGTGTTTTTTAACAGTATAAGCAAGCTTTCTTGTGCCAAGCGATAGCAAAGACGTAATCTCTGCACCATTTTTTGTAAGGATTTCTTTTATGAAATCAACTTTTGCGCTTACCTCTTCTTCTGTCAAGGTAGGCTTAAATACGAATAAAAGTTCGTAATGCTTCATTAATTCTCCTTGTGGGTATTAAGCTCGCATGCGAGCAAGGGGATGTCCGTTTAAAGACAAGGACTGATTTTATCTTTTTTTTACTTAATATTTGCTGTTTTTATGGATTAAATTTTGCATAGAGATAAGTGAGGATAATAAAAAATGCGTTTTATCAAGCTTTGCATTGGTCTTTATCTCAAATTCCATTAAATTTAAGGCCATAAAAATTTCTTTATATGTTTTTAAATTTATGCTCAAACATTGCTTTTTAAGCTCGTTTGCGATGTTTGGAGGCGGTGTGTAACCAAGAGTTTCTTTGATATCGAATTTTCCGTTTATCTTTATGAAGCTATGCAGTTTAAACAATCTAAAAAATGCTCTATAGAGTGAATTTATAAATAGCATTTCGTTAAAATTTCCATCGTCTGCGCATGAGAAAAAATCCTGCCTGATGTCTTTTAAATTTATAAATTTATCAAAAAAGTCATCAAAACTTATGCTTGAAAGCGAAAATACCAAATTTCTGACCGTATTTTCATTTATCGGCTCATTTAGGCTTGCAAGCTTGTTTAGTTCGCTTGCGGCTAAATATAAATTTTCGTTGTGAATTCTATAAAGCTCAAAAAGAGCGTTTTTGGTTATGTTTAAATTTACCTTGCCTGCTTGCCTGCTTAACAGAGTTACGGCTTCATCAGGCGAATTTGGCTTAAAAAATCTAGCGAAATTTACGCCGAATGCTTTTTGCGTATCAAAGGTTATCTTTGTGTCCGCTTCGTAAAATTCATATATAAAAGCGCCACCGTTTTTGCAAGCTTCGATTAAAATTTTAAGCTCTTTTGAAGGGATTTTTTTGTCGCTTTTTATGTGTAGCAAAGCCTCGTCGCCAAAAAGCGAAGGTTCGCAAAGATGTGATTTGGCAAGGTTAAAATCATACTCGTCATAGTAAAGGCTGAGCAAATTTAGCCCTTCAAATTTGGCTAAAATTTCCTTCGCAAATAGCTCTATTTGATACTCATCCGCTCCAAAAAGCAGAAATGTATTTGGAAATTTTGGACTTTGCAGTAGTCCTTCAAGCTCTCTTCTATACATCGATTTTTTTAATTACCCTACCGAAAATTTCACCGCTTGCTATGTCTGCATCGGTAATTTCTATGATAAGTTTTTGAAGCAGCTCGGCAGAATATGAGTTTAAAAATATTCTTGCGCCTTTTATTTCATCGTCAAGCTTTGCGACAAGCATATTTTGATTTTCGCTTACGTAAGCCTTAAACCTCTGTCCGATACGTTCTTTTGCCCATCTGGCAAATTTCCTATCCATAAAGTCGTATGCCACTTTATCAGCTTCTCGCTCAAGTTCGCTTAAATTCGCACAAGTGCTTTCGATGTTTAAAAGCAGGTAGTTAAAAAGCTTTTTGTCATCTTTCATTTTCGCTTTAAGCAAGCGGTGCAAAGTAAGATCCGAGTAGCGGCGAATCGGGCTTGTAAAGTGAGTATAGCGATCAAACCCAAGCCCGAAGTGTCCTAAATTCTGAGCTGAGTATTCGGCCTTTTTTTGAGCTTTTATGATCAGCTTATCTATCTCTTCGCGGTTGCCCATAGCGTCTGCTTGGGCTTGAATTTTGCGTATCAGGTTGGCTAAATCGCTTTCGTATGTGAAGTCAAATCCAAGAGCGGCTAAATCCTGAAGTAAATTTTCTATCTTTCTGATATCCGGCGCTCCGTGATTTCTAAAAACTCCTACGCCATCTATTAGCTTTGCCGCGGCTTTGTTGGCTAAAAGCATGCAGTCTTCAACAAGCCTATGGGAGTTTGAGTCGGTTTCAAAACGGGTTGAAAGAAGCTTGCCTTCATCATCAAGGCTCATTCTAAGCTCCTGTGTTCTAAAATCAAATGCGTTTTTAAGCCTTTTTGCACGTAAATTTGATGTTAGCTCAAAAAGCGGCTTTATCCAAGATATCTCGCTTGTCCTTTTGTCTTCTAAAATTTCATCGATTTCGTCGTAGTTGAATCGCTTTTTAGAATTTATAATAGCTTCAAAGAGCTCTTCGCCAACGACATCTAAATTTTTATTAAGTTTGATCTTAAAACAAAACGCAAGCCTTGTTACGTTCGGTTTAAGCGAGCAGATGTTTTCACTTAGGCTTCTTGGCAACATAGGTATGGCGATATGTGGAAAATATATCGAAAATCCACGTGATTTAGCCTCTTTGTCAATTGCCCCGTAGCTGCTTACGTATTCGCTTACATCGGCGATCGCGACGTAAATTTCTAAATTTTTCTCATCAAAATATATCGCGTCGTCAAAGTCTTTAGCATCAATGGGATCAATAGTGCAAAACTCAAGCTCGCTTAGATCAACTCTGCTTGGATACATGCTAGCATCGACGCTATCTCCCCAAGATGTAGCTTCAAGTTCGCTCGCTTCGCTAAATTTATCGTTTTTATTATAGATCGCAAGTGAAATTTTCTCATCCGAAAAAGGATCGTTGATATTGCCTATAACTTCGGTAATCTCGTTGTTAAGATTATTTATCTTAAGCAGAGTTCCTATAGGCAGTGCTTTTAGTGATTTCTGAGTAGCTTTTAAGGATAAGCTAAGCCCTGTTTTTAAATTTACTCCTAAAATAGCTTGACCAAAATGCTTGGTATAAACCACACTCGTTTCGTTGGCTAATTTTAAAGTAAGAACGACCTTTGCGCTTTGACGTTTTTTCTTAAGAGGAAGCAGTTTGGCTAAGACGATATCGCCGTAGTGAGAGTTGTTTAAATTTTTATTTTCTATTAATATGTCTTGTTTAAATCTCTTATCAAATGGTATCAAAAATCCTGTGCCGTTTGAGCTTATGTCAAGCTTGCCGCAAACAAAACCGTTATTAAGATAAAATTTGTCGTTGTGAGAGGTTATGGCGCCTAAATTCAGGAGATTTCTAAGCGTTTCTTTGTGTTCGCTTGAAATCTCCTTCCCGTTTAATCCATCAAGTAGTTTGGTTAAAAATTCTTTCACAAATTAGCTTTTACTTTAGCCACGGCTTCTAAAAACTTATCGTGGGCAAAGCCGTATTCGTCTAGGAAAGGAAGAGTGTTTTGAATGCTTTCGTCATCAAGCTGATGGAAGATATTTACTGCATTTTTTACTATTCTTAAAGCTACGGAGTAAGGCTTGATATGTTCAGGAGCATCTTCAGGAGAATTTGAATAAAAGATAGAATCAACAAGCTCGGTCTCAAGATTCCACTGTTCAAATATCTTAGCCGTTACAATTTCGTTTGATATGTCTAAAATTTCGTTTTCAAGCTCTGAAAGATCAAAAGGATTTGAAATTTCCTTAAGCATATCTTTGAAGTATTTAGCTTTCCCAATCTCAACCATTTCATTGGACAATACTATTTTGCCTACTTCAAGCATAAAAGAAGCGGGAGAAAGTATATTTAAGGCTCTTGGATTTATCTTAGAGTACCAGTTATACATAAGAGCATTTTGCATAATTGAGATGTTTAAAAAATCCTGACTTGTGATATCGTATGGGTCAAGATCTATCTTAAAGCTCTTTTTTACCGCACTTGATAGTGCAAAACCTCGAATCGTAGCCATTCCAAATAGTGAAACCGCTCTTGAGATAGTGGTTATCTCGCGACTAAAGCCGTAAAGCGGAGAATTTGCCGAACGCAATATGTTTGCCGTAAGCATGGGGTCTTTTTCTATTATTTGAGCAAGATCTCCTATTGATCCTTCCTCGTCTGCACATACTGCCTGAATTTTTATAACCGTATCATCAAGTGGCGGTAGTGCTTTAATGTGTTTATATATTGATTGATTCATAATTTCACGCTTTAAAGTTGAATTTGATTTTGGGCATTTTACACTAAATGGCTTTTTAAAAAACTTAAATCGTAAATTTGATTTTGTTTCAGTGACATTTGAGTTGGTTGATTGTATAATCTCGCAAATTTTATCTCAAAGGAGAAAATATGGCGGTAAATATATACTATGATAAAGATTGCGATTTAAGTCTTATTAGAAGTAAGACGGTTGCCGTGATAGGCTTTGGATCCCAAGGACACGCACACGCTGAAAATTTAAGAGATAGTGGCGTAAAAGTAGTAATAGGTCTTGCAAAGGGCGGAAAAAGCTGGGCTAAAGCAGAGGCCAAAGGCTTTGAGGTAAAAACCGTTAGTGAGGCTTCAAAAATGGCCGATGTGATTATGATTTTAACTCCAGATGAGATGCAAGCTGAAATTTTTTATAACGAGATCAAACCAAATTTAAGCGAGGGCAATGCGATAGCTTTCGGACATGGATTTAACGTTCATTTTGGACAGATCAAAGCTCCTGAAGGAGTTGATGTCATAATGATAGCTCCAAAAGCGCCTGGTCATACCGTAAGAAGCGAATTTGTAAAAGGCGGTGGAATTCCTGATCTGATAGCGGTTGAGCAAAACGCTTCAGGACAAGCAAAAGAGCTTGCTTTAAGCTATGCAAGCGCTATAGGCGGAGGAAGAACTGGCATCATAGAAACTACGTTTAAAGACGAAACCGAAACCGATCTCTTTGGCGAGCAAGCTGTGCTTTGCGGTGGACTTTGTGCATTGGTAAATGCAGGCTTTGAAACTCTGGTTGAGGCGGGCTATGAGCCTGAGATGGCTTATTTTGAGTGTCTTCACGAGCTAAAGCTCATCGTTGATCTTATGTATCAAGGCGGAATGGCGGATATGCGCTACTCTATCTCAAATACTGCCGAGTATGGCGATTATGTAAGCGGAACAAGAGTCGTAAACGAAGACAGTAAAAAGGCTATGAAGGAAATTTTAAAAGAGATTCAAAACGGCAAATTTGCAAAAGACTTCATCCTTGAGCGCAAAGCGGGATACGTAAGAATGAATGCCGAGCGCGGAATTGCCGAAAGAAGCTTGCTTAATCAAACCGGCAAGAAGTTAAGAGCTATGATGCCTTGGATAAGCGCAGGTAAAATCGTAGATCAAAGCAAAAATTAAAATTGAGTCCTAAAACAAAGAAAAAAACTACCAAAAAGCGCACCGTAGCTAAAAATACTAAAAGCGTTAAGAAAAAAGAGCAAAAGAGCGCTTTTTGGGGTTATCTTAAAATCATTATCGTATGCCTTATCGTAGGAGCTCTTACCTACGCGGCTTTGTCTTATATCTACTCAAATAAAGATAGCCAAAACACTATAAAAAAAATAGAAAAGTATCTTGATAAACAAAGCGTCAAAAAAGACCCACCGGCAAAAGAGCCTGCCGTCAAATTTGAGCCTAAAACAGAATCAAAAATCGAGCCTAAAATCAGTGTTGAGCCAAAGATAAAACCTAAAACTCAAAACGAAGTAAAGCCGGAGATAAAATCAGAAGCTGTCAAGCAAGACGGTACTTTAAATGAAATAGATAGCAGCACACCGGAGACAAAAATAGCTCCTAAAGAACAACAAGAATTTTATCCACCTGAAATTCCTGATGAAAAGCCTGCTAAAAAAGGCTCTATACATATAGAAGTGTTTGATAAAGACGGAGCCAAGCAAGATGAGCGCAGAGTTGGTGAAGTGCCCAAGAAGCAACCTCCTCAAAGGAAGACAAAAGAGCCCGAATCCTCTTTAGATACCAGTAAAGCTCAGGTGCTAAACGGCACAAAGAAGCAATTTGGCAAACCAAAGCTGGTAATCATAATAGACGATGTTGCTCACAAACATCAAGTAGATGCGATAAAATCAATCAAACTAAAGCTTACTCCGTCGTTTTTCCCTGCCACTAAAGATCATCCCGATACCCCAAAGCTTGCGAAAAAATTCAGCTTTCATATGATTCACTTGCCGCTTCAGGCTAAAAATTTTAAAGGTGAGGAGATAGATACTTTAAGAGTGGATGACGGCTATGAGAAAATTTTAAACCGACTTCAGGCGATTAAGCGCGATTTTCCTAATTTGATATATATAAACAACCATACAGGCAGTAAATTTACAAGCGATTTTGATGCCATGGATAGGCTTATGAGAGCTGTTAAACATGAGAATTTGATATTTGTCGATAGTAAAACGATAGCCAATACAAAAGTCGCAGCCGCAGCCAAAAAGCACTCCATGCCCTATATCTCAAGGGATGTGTTTTTAGATCACGAAGACAGCAAGGCCGCTATAACAAAGCAGCTAAAATACGCCGTTGCGCTTGCCAAGAAGCATAGTAGAGCTATAGCTATAGGACATCCTTATAAAAACACTATGGATGTTTTGAAAAACAGCTCAGAGATACTAAAAGATGTAGAGGTTGTTTATCTAAAGGATATTTTGTGAATTTTTTAAGTGAGCTTCCTCCTCAGCTAAATAGACTTAAAAAACCTCCAAAAAAGCTTTATTATAAGGGAAATTTAGAGCTTTTAAAGCTTCCAATGGTATCGATAGTGGGCTCAAGAAGAGCAAGCGTATATACCAAAAACTGCGTTTTAAATTTAGCTAAAACTCTCTCAAATTCCGGAATTTGCGTAGTAAGCGGAGCGGCTTTGGGTGTGGATATCAAGGCTCATGAAGGAGCCTTTCCAAACACGATAGCCGTTTTTGGCAACGGACTTGATATAGTCTATCCAAGAGCGAATTTAAAAGCCATAGAGCGAATTTACGGCTCTTGCCTTGCTTTAAGCGAGTATGATTTCTCTACTCCTGCTGCTGCGCATAGGTTTTTGGAACGAAACCGAATAGTTGTAGCGCTAAGCAAGGCTTTGGTTGTCGCGCAAGCCGATCTTAAAAGCGGCTCCATGCAAAGTGCAAGGATGGCTCAAGAGCTTGGAGTTAAAATTTACGTCTTGCCTCAGCGACTTGGCGAAAGTGATGGCACAAATGAGCTTTTGGCTTGTGGCAAAGCCGAGCTTATAAATGATTTTGATGAATTTACCTCTAAATTTACAACGAATTTGCCTAAAGCAAAAGATGAAATTTTGGATTTTTGCAAAAATGGAGCGAATTTGGATGAAGCATTGGCTAAATTCGGAGATAAAATTTATGAGTATGAACTATTTGGAAAGCTTGTCATATCAGGACTTAGAGTGAGTTTGGCATGAGCGTAGTTGCTATAGATGTGGGGTTAAAACGCATAGGCGTAGCGCTTGGAGTAGGTGGTGTAGTAATGCCTCAAAAGCCGATTCTAAGAAAAAATCGCAATCAAGCGGCTCGCGACGTGAGTGCCGTTTTATCAGAGCTTAACGCAAAGACTTTAGTCGTAGGAGTGCCTCTTGGCGGAAGTAGCGAAGATGAGATGAGAAGGCGCATAAGCCACTTGGTATCACTTCTAAATTTTAGCGGCGAGATAGTCTATGTAGATGAAGCCATGAGCAGCTTTGAGGCAAGCGAAATTCATAAAAGTTCCGCAAAAGACGGAAGGCTTGATAGTATAGCCGCGATGATTATTTTAAAGCGCTATTTGAATTTATAAAGTTATAAGTGTATTTCGTTTACCGCTTAAGCGGTAGTTTTGTATATTGTTTAAGATATTAATTAAAACATCGGGCGTATAAGGCTGAGGCAGGTATTGTATATAAATTTTAGAGTCTAGCTTGTATTGGTACTTGTTATTTTTTATTATAACCATAGCTATGTTTTTATCTACAAAAAAAGACTCTATCTCTTTAAATGCGGCGGTATTAATTATAGCTGATTGTATAAACACTATATCTGGATTAAAAATAACGTCTTCTATATGGCGTTTAATGATTCTCCAATCTCCGCTTGGCTTTACCTCTACCCCTATAAGCTCCAAGTCTTTTTTTAGTATTTTGAAAGCGTGAGAGTTGTTTTCTGCTATTAAAGCCTTTATATTATTGTTTTTGTTTATTTTTACATTATCTAGAGTGTTTGATTTTGTATCTGATAATTGCATTGTGATATTTGTGGAAATTTTAATAGAATTTGCTGTGTCAAAGTCAAATTTAATGTCGGATCGATTTTGAACGGCAAGTTTTCTTGCCAGGTTTAAAAATTTTCGACTCTCTTTGTTCATTTTAACATGGATCATATTTGCCGTCCTATAGTCTTTTGCAAAATTATTGTCGGACCAAATCGAAATTGTAAATTTAACATGCTCTTTATGGTAGCTACTTAATAGAAATTTTATAATTATAGTTGATTCCGATGTATTAAGTAGCATTATTTGAGCCATAGCATCGGTTAGTTTAATAATATTTGAGGAGTCTATATTAAAAATTCTAGGATAGTTCATGTTATAGTCGAAAATAACATAATTACAATTCTTTTTTCCGTCCTCGTGAATAGAGTACATCAAAAAAAATAGGCTACTTAATAGATCTGTCTGCCTAGGTCTATTTTTTTCAAAGTGAGTAAAATACTCTTCCTGTTTCTCGGATATTTTTATTCGTTTATAATTAATGGTTTTACCAAATCCTTTTGAGAACAAAAAATAGATTGCTAAGGCAGTAATATAAACAAAAAATAAGACTATAAAAAGATAGCTGATATTCATATTATAAGCATCCCATCGCCGTAAGAGTAAAATTTATATCTGTTTTCTATGGCGGTCTGATAAATTTGCATAGTCTTATCAAGCCCTATGAAGCTACTTACGAGCATGATTAGCGTTGATTTTGGCAGGTGAAAATTTGTAAGCAAGTAGTTTTGGCGAATTGGCTTGTTGTTAAGGTTTAAAAACAGCTTGCAAATTCCGCTAGGTTTTTTGCTTCTTGCAAACTCTTCAATGCATCTTGTAACAGTCGTTCCGATGCCTAAAATCGGTTTATTTGAGTTGATAAGCTCTTGAGTTTGACTTGGAATTTCATAAAATTCTCCGTGCATTTTATGATCGTTTATATTTTCGCTCTCCACGCTTTTAAAGGTTCCCGCGCCTATATGAAGGGTTATAAAGCTTATATCATGGCTTTTTTTAAGCTCTTTTATCATCTCGTCGCTAAAGTGCAGGCTTGCCGTAGGAGCTGCGACTGCACCGTGATGCTTTGCAAATATACTTTGATACCAGCTCTCATCGTCTTTGTTATCGGCTCTTTTTATATAAGGCGGAAGCGGAACATGTCCGATCTTTTCAAGCAAACCAAATAGCTCGTTTGTGCTTAAAATTTTATCATCTTGGCTAAATTTAACAACCCTTGTTCCATCTTCAAAAATTTCAAAAACCGTAGCCTTTAAATTCGCGTCAAATTTTATCTGCGTTCCGGCTTTTACCTTGCCACGTATATAAACGCTAAATTTATCATCGTGAAGCGCAGCGTTAAGTAGCACTTCGCTTGCCCCGCCGCTATCCTTGTGTCCTAAAATTCTAGCTTTTATCACTTTAGTATCGTTAAAGACGATATCGCATTGGGGTAAAATTTCATGAAGGTTTTTAAATTTAAGATGATGAATTTTATCTTTTTCCCTCTCATAAACAAGCAGTTTCGCATCCTCTTTGGGCAGAGTGGGGCGATCTGCTATGAGTTCGGCGGGCAAGTGATAATCATAGCTGCAAAGTGCGTTGATATCAGTCGCCATTGTAGTATATTTCATCATCGTCTTCTTCTACGACATGCTTCTTCTTTGGCTCTTGCTTCTCTTCTTCTTCGATTTTGGCAGGATTTATTTTTTTGGCTATAAATATCGATAGTCCGTAAAGTCCGATGAGCGGAATCGCCATTAGAAACTGGCTGATGATATCAGGAGGAGTCATGATGGCTGAGAAGATAAATATAATAACTATCGCGTATCTGAATGAATTTTTAAGCATCGCATCATCTACAAGCCCAAGTTTTGCCAAGAAAAAGGTAATGACGGGAAGCTCAAAAGCTATGCCAAAAGCTATTAAAAGCTTAGTAAAAAACCCCACATACTCACCGATACTAGGAAGTGCGGTAAATAACTGTCCGCCAAAATTTATAAGAAAGTTAAATCCGATAGGAATCACTACGTAATAGCAAAACGCAGCCCCCATGAGAAACATAAAAGTAGCCGATAGGACAAACGGAATTACGTATTTTTTCTCGTTTTCGTAAAGTCCCGGTGCTACAAATAACCAAAACTGCCAAAAAATAACCGGCAAAGAGAGCATAAATCCCGAGAAAAACCCGACTTTCATCGCAGTAAAAAACGGCTCTTGCACCTGAGTGAAGATGATGTTGCTTCCTGCGGGAAGTGCGTTTTTAAGCGGAGCGGTCATAAGAGCAAGGATTGGATTCCAAAAGCTAAAACATACTACAAACATCACGATTACACTCATAACGCTTATAAAAAGCCTCTTTCTAAGCTCTACTAAATGTGGTTTTAACTCTTCAAACATTACACCTCTTTTTTCTCTTCGGATTTTATTGCAGTTACGCTATCATCGCCTTTTGCTTCGGATTTTTGTTCTGTGCTTGAGTTTAAAATTTTATCTTTTATCATCTCTTTTGGATTTTTTATACTTTCGATATCTTTTTTGATTGAATTTAAATTTTCGCTAAGCCCGCCCGTAACGTCGCTAACTCCTTTTTTGATCTCGTCAAGCTCTTCAAAGGTAAGTTTTTTGCGTACACTTTGGGTTGTTTGGGTAAAACTCTCTTTGTATTTTCTGGCATCCTCTTTTAGCTCTTGAATTTTTATCTCTTGATCGAAATTCGCCTTAGCGTCGTTTATGGTTTTTTTGAATGTTTTAAAAAATTTCGCTATCTCGACCATGGTTTGAGGAAGCTTTTCAGGCCCCAAGAAAAGCACTGCAATAACGGCTATCATGATGATTTCAGGTAGGCTCATACCAAACATTTTTTATCCTGATTTTTTAGTTTAAGTCAGGCATTTTATCAGGTTTTATCTCAAATTTGCATAAATTAACCGATTATAAACAAAGAAATTTCATCGGCCAACAAGAAATTTTTAACTTTATATCGCCCGTTTTTGAAGTTAAGCTTTCTTGTCTTGCGTAAAATTTCAGCTTTTTGTAGTTGAAGCGGTGCTAGATCAAGGGCGTCTATACCGACTACGCTTCTTGCTCCAAGAAAAATTCGTTCCGTTTGCAACTCGTCTTTGCTTAAAAATTCGGTCTGTTTACTAATGGGATTTTTGATATATTGGCTTAAATTTGCACTTCCGTAAAATCTAACATTCTTCATAAAACCAACCGCATAAGCTCCTACGGCAAGATAGTTTTTGCCTTGCCAATAGCCAAGATTGTGTCTGCAAATTTGACCGAAATTTGATATTTCGTATTGTTTTAAACCTATGTTTTCAAGCTCGTTTATTAAAAATTTAGCAAGTCTTGGGCTGTCTTTTTGATAGCTTGTCTTTTTATAAAACGGAGTATTTTTTTCAAGCGTTAAAGAATACGCGCTAACATGTGAAATGTCTAAATTTTTGATATTTTGAGCTTCCGTTAATAGGCGTTTTTTAGTGTCAAATTTTGTGCCATAAATAAGATCTACATTGATATTTTTAAAGCCTGCGATTTTGGCATTTTGGACGGCTTCGTAAACCTGCCTGGAATCGTGGCTGCGACCAAGAAATTTAAGCTTGTCTTCAAAGAAGCTTTGAGCTCCGAAGCTCATGCGATTTACGCCAAGTGAGCGCATAAATTTAAGCCATGTTAAATCTGCGGAATTTGGATTGGCTTCGCTGGTTATCTCGCAGTTTGAAGTTAAAAATGGAGCTAATTCTTTAAATAACGGCTCGTAAAATTCCGCACTAACAGCACTTGGAGTACCGCCGCCTATAAAAACGCTTTCGATCTCGCCTTGAGCAACATTAAATTTCTTAATTTGCGTGCGCAAATCAACTATCATCGAATGAAAATAATCGCTTACTAGGTTTTGCTTGCCCGTAACGGAACCAAATGCGCAGTAAGGGCATTTACTTTCACAAAATGGAATGTGTATGTATAAAAGCATGATCCTCTTTAATCTAAAATTTTCGCAATTGTAACAAATCTCGTTTTAAATTCCTTGCGATAGCTGAAAATGGCGATTTTAAAGCTTCATATAAACTCTTTTAAGTTAAAATCTAACAAAATTTTTATTTTAGGTTTAGTTTATGCAAAAAAGCTACAGATCAAATGTCGCCGCCGTTGTTTTGGCTGCTACATATCCTTTTGATTGTAGGGTTTTTATAGCTCAAAGATGTGATTTGCAAGGTGTTTGGCAGTTTCCTCAAGGAGGAATCGACGAGGGGGAAAACCCTAAAGAGGCGCTTTTAAGAGAGCTTAAAGAAGAGATAGGCACAAATGAGGTTGAAATTTTGTGCGAGTATCCGGAGTGGCTTAGTTACGACTTCCCGCCAAACGTCTTAAAAGCCAAGAGATACCCTTATGACGGACAAACTCAAAAATACTTTTTAGTAAAGCTAAAAGCAGGTGCTAAAATAGATATCAAAACCAAAATTCCGGAATTTAATCAATATAAATTCGTCCATGCCAAAGAGGCTTTAAACGATATAAACCATTTTAAAAAGCCGATTTATAGCAAGGTAATGGGATATTTTAAAGAGAAAGGATTTATCTAATGCTAATCGTTCAAAAATACGGAGGCACGAGTGTAGGAACGCTTGAAAGGATAGAATCGGTCGCCAAAAGAGTGATAGAGACTAAAAAAAGCGGTGCTGATGTCATAGTCGTAGTTTCGGCAATGAGTGGCGTAACAAATCAACTAATCGAATACGCAGAGCACTTCACCAAGCATCCTGATGATATAGCTATGGATATGCTTTTAAGCTCAGGCGAGCGCGTTACCTGCGCACTTCTTACGATAGCTATCAATAATATGGGCTATAAGGCGGTCGGCTTAACGGGCAGGCAAGCTGGCATCATTACCGATGAAGTGCATACTAAAGCGCGAATCGAAATGATAGACACAAGTCGGATGAAAGAGGAGATAAAAGAGGGCAAGATAATAGTAGTAGCGGGCTTTCAAGGTATAGATAAAAATGGAAATGTAACCACGCTAGGACGTGGCGGAAGCGATCTAAGCGCAGTTGCCATAGCAGGAGCTTTGGATGCCGATCTGTGTGAAATTTACACTGATGTGGATGGAGTTTATACTACCGATCCTAGGATAGAAAGTAGAGCCAAAAAGCTTGATAAGATAAGCTATGACGAGATGCTTGAACTTGCAAGTCTTGGAGCTAAGGTGCTTCAAAATCGCTCGGTTGAGCTGGCTAAAAAATTAAACGTAAATTTAGTTACAAGAAGTAGCTTTAATAACAACGAAGGAACATTAATAACAAAGGAAGAGAATATGGAAGCAGTTTTAGTAAGCGGTATAGCACTTGATAAAAACCAAGCAAGAGTTACTCTAAGAGGTGTCGTGGATAAGCCGGGCATAGCTGCTGAAATTTTCTCGGCTCTTGCTGAAAAAAATATAAATGTCGATATGATAATCCAAAACGTAGGGCAAGACGGAACTACGAATTTAGGCTTTACGGTGCCTCAAAACGAGCTTGAGGTAGCCAAAGAGTGCGTGGATAAATTAGCCGCGGCAAAACACGTAGAATACAGCGAAAATATAGTCAAGGTTTCCGTAGTCGGAGTAGGTATGAAAAGCCACAGCGGCGTAGCTTCGCTTGCTTTTAGAACGCTTGCGGATGAGGGCATAAATATACAAATGATCTCGACAAGTGAGATAAAAATTTCCGTTATTGTCGATCAAAAATACGGAGAACTGGCAGTTCGCGCACTACATCAAGCATATAAGCTGGATAAATGAGCGATTTTATAAAGTGGACGTTGGAAGCGATCAGAGAACAAGGATCGCTAATGAGCTGGATGGAAGAAAGGCGCACGGAATGGACGCCTCTGCTTGCATCCAAGCTTAAATTTTTGCTTGAAGGGCGAACCTTTATCATGATAACCGATCATGACAGAAGCTGGTTTGAGAGATATTTTCTTAAAAATATAAACAAGCCTACAAATTCTCGCCCGATATTGCCGTTTATGTCGCTTAGAGCTATCTATCCTTCCTTTGATGTTATTAGCTCAAAAGAGGAAATTTCACTGCTTTTAGACATGCTAAGCCTTGCTTTTCCAAATGGATATGTTCTCTTTTATGTCGGAAAAAGCAACGACAAAAGCGCGCAGATAGCCAAAGGCAAGGATGACAGCTACATGTGGCTGTTTGACGAGCAGGCGCAAAACAGCTTTTATCTAAGCTCAAGCGACGAGCTTTTGGATATCAAGCTTTTATCGCTTTATAAACTTTTTGATAAAAGCATTGATGCGGCGCTCTTTGCTAAAGTGATGCTTTAGATTTCATGCATAGCAAGATCGTTATCACGAGTGATTTTGAAGCTTTAAAGGAGGAGCTTTTAAGGCTTTATGATCCAAATTTTTTAAGATTTTTTATAACCGAAGATTTCTTGCTTGAAAATGCAAAAGAGGTCATAGCCGAGGCTTATATCGCAGAAAATAGCGAGAAATTGCTTGTCGTGATGGCTAAAAATTTTCGCATAGAGGCGCAAAATTCACTCCTTAAAATCATAGAAGAGCCTCCTAGAAATATTAAATTTATAATCGCTTGCGAATCTAAAAACATGTTACTTCAAACGATTCGCTCACGTCTAATCACTGAAAATAGGCTTATAAAAAAAGAACGTATAAAAAGCGGGTTAAATTTCGCTCGCCTTGAGTTAAAAGAAATTTATCGCTTCATAGACGAACAAATCGAACTTGAAAGAGCCGACAAGCTCGGTAAAAACGAGCTAAAGGAGCTGATTTCCTCAATTGCTCTAGAGGCTAGCGAAGCGGGAGTTAAGTTTAGCCAAGACGAGCTAAGCTATTTTTACAAGGCGGTTAAGCTTGCGGAGTTAAATACAAAATCACACTCGCTTTTAACGCCGATTTTGCTGATGATATATGAAAAGGGCCGAAAGTGAAAATTTTTAAGATAAATCAAGACACAAATTTTGATGAAATTTGCAAATTTATAAGCCCAAGCAAAGAAGGTCAGGTGATAATGAAAAAAAAGGCGAATCTAAATTTTTTCCTTTTAAAAGATATCCGATCGCCTGCTGCAAACATACTAAAACAAGACGCGCTTAGCATAGGAGCCGAGCTTGTAACGCATAAAGATACGATTTTAAACGGCGAGAACTCAACTGCGCTTTTAATCGCAACCGATGCACAGATAAAAGAGCTTGCAAAAAAAGAAGCTGTGCAGGATTTTGGACTTAAAAATTTGGCTAAATTTTTAAAATCAAGCTTTAAAAAGCCAGCCAGGGCTGAAATTATGGGCGTTGTAAATGTAAATGAAGATAGCTTTAACGCTCAAAGCAGAGTAGATACAAAAAGCGGTATAAAAAAGATAGAAGCGATGATAACAGAAGGTGCTGAGTATATCGATGTGGGCGCGGTTAGCTCGCGTCCGGGCAGTAAATACGTAGGCGCTAAAGTCGAGTTTGAACGACTTAAGGATATCGTGGCTGAAATTTACCGCCTAAATTTGCATGAAAAGGCGAAATTTAGCCTTGATAGCTTTGATGAATACTGCCTTGAATACGCCCTAAATCACGGCTTTAAGATGATAAACGACATAACGGCAGATACAAATTTAGCTATCCTTGCCGTTAAGTACGGCGTACAGTACTGCCTCATGCATATGCAAAACAGTCCTGAAAATATGCAAGAAAGTCCGCATTATAATGATCTACTTGGCGATATAGATAGCTTTTTTGCGGATAAAATCGCTAAAGTGCGCGAGCTGGGATGCGAAGATATCGTGCTTGATGTCGGTGTCGGCTTTGGAAAAACGCCGCAAGATAATTTACTTTTGATAAAGCATTTGGAGCATTTTTTGCACTTTGGCTTGCCTCTTTTGGTCGGTGCAAGCAGAAAGTCCGTCATAAATTTTTATAGTCCAAGCGATGTTAGCAAGCGACTTCCGGGAAGTTTGTATCTGCATCAAAAAGCCTTTGAAAACGGCGCAAGCATAATCAGAACACACGATGTGAGCGAACATGTGCAGATGTTTAAGATGGATGAAGCAATGAGAAATTTAAGCCTTTGGAGCCAAAATGGATAAAAAAGAGTATCTAAAAAGCGTTGATATGCTAAATTTGTGGGCGAAGGCGTATTATGAAGATGACGCTCCGATCGCGACTGATGAGGAGTATGATGAGCTTTATCACAGAGTGCTTGAATTTGAGCGTGCAAATCCTGCTGAAATTTCGATGTTTTCGCCGACCAAGCGAGTTGGCGGCGAGGTAAGCGAGGGCTTTATAAAGGCTGATCACATCGAGCGTATGTGGAGCATGGAGGATATATTTGACGAAGCAGAGCTGGTAGCTTGGCTAAATCGTGGCGATAAGCTCGGGCAAAAATTTGTTATCCAGCCTAAATTTGACGGAGCCAGCCTTAATCTTCTTTACGAAAACAGCGAGCTAAAACGCGCCATAACTCGCGGCAACGGCATAACAGGCGAAGATGTAACGACTAATGCAAAGGTTATTAAAAATATCCCGACAACTATCGCTTATAGCGGCAAGATCGAAATTCGCGGCGAGGTTGTAATCTCAAAAAGCGATTTTGACGAGATAAATTTAGCCCGCATGCAAAGAGGCGAACCTCAGCTTGCAAACCCTAGAAATGCAGCTTCTGGAAGCCTAAGACAGCTTGATAGTAAGATAACGGCAAGCAGACGGCTTCAGTTTCGTCCGTGGGGCTATGGAGCGCAAAATTTATGGCTTAAAAACTACTCTGAGATCATGGAGTTTATCTATTCTCTTGGCTTTGAGCGTGAGGAATTTTTTAAAATTTGCTTTAATCTTGAAGAGATAAAAACCGCTTACAATGAGCTTTTAAATTTGCGCGAAGATAAGCCCTTTATGATGGATGGAATGGTCGTAAGAGTTGATAGCGTAGCTTTTTCAAACGAGCTTGGATACACTGAAAAATTTCCAAAATTTATGGTCGCTTACAAATTTCCTGCGATTGAAAAGACGACAAGACTTGTTGATGTGGCGCTTCAAGTTGGAAGAAGCGGCGTTGTAACGCCAGTTGGCGTGCTTGATGAGGTAAATATCGACGGCGTTAAGGTTAAATCAGCCACTCTTCATAACTTCGATGAGATTAAGCGCCTTGGCGTTATGAAAGGCGATTTTATAAGCATTATCCGCTCAGGCGATGTGATACCAAAGATAACGGGAGTCTTTAAAGAGCGCAGAAGCGGCTGCGAAACGCCGATAGAGCGTCCGCATAACTGCCCGGTTTGCGGTACTATGCTGCTTGATGAAGGGGTTTTTATCAAGTGTCAAAATTTAGAGTGCAAGGCACGCGTCATAAACTCGCTCATTCACTACGCTTCAAAGCGATGTCTAAATATCGACGGGCTTGGCGAAGCTATCGTAAATCAGCTTTTTGAAGCGGGATTTGTAAATAAAATAGCCGATATATACAGGCTTAGTGCAAATGAATTATCAAGTCTTGAGGGCTTTAAGGATAAGAAAATTTCAAATTTGCTAAATGCTATTAATATCGCGCGCACTCCGAATTTACATAGCTTTATAACCGGTCTTGGTATCGAGCATATCGGAGAGGTTGCGGCTAAGAAGATAGCAAGGCAGTTTGGCGACAAGTGGCTAGAGCTTAGCTATGAGGAGCTTATGAGTATTGACGGTTTTGGTGACGCGATGGCTGAGAGCTATGTGGAGTTTATGCAGGTAAATAGATCAAATTTAACAGAACTTTTAAGCTTTGTAACTCCGAAATTTGAGAAATTTGAAGTTAAACAAAGCGATATAAGCGGTAAAATATTTGTGATAACAGGCACGCTTAGTAAGGGTAGAGATGAATTTAAGGCTATTTTGGAAGCTTACGGCGCTAAAGTTTCAGGCTCGGTTTCTAAAAAGACCGATTTTGTTTTAGCAGGAAGCGAGGCAGGAAGCAAGCTTGATAAGGCGCTTGAGCTTGGCGTTAGAGTGATAAGCGAAGAAGAGCTTATGGAGATGCTTTGAGGTTAAATTTAGCCGGTTTTAGGGGTTGTGATGAGGTTTGATCTGTTTGCGGCGCAAAAGCTAAATATCAGCAGAAATAAAGCTAGCGAGCTCATAAAATCGGGCAAAATTTTATTAAATAACAAGACTCAAACCAAGCCGAATTCGCAAGTTAACAACGAGGATAGTATAAATTTGCTTGAAGAGATTTACGTCGGGCGAGGAGCGCTTAAGTTAAAGAGCTTTTTAGAGTATTACAGGCTTGATTTAAATGGAAAAACCGCTCTTGATATCGGTAGCAGCACGGGAGGCTTCGTGCAAATTTTACTTCAAAATCTAGCCGGTAGAGTAACCGCGCTTGACGTGGGCAATAGCCAGCTTGATGAGAGCTTAAAAAACGATATCAGGGTTGAGGTGAAAGAAGATACCGACATAAGAGAATTTGCCCGTGAGGCTAAATTTGAAGATGAAAATATGAAATTTGACGTAGTAACCTGCGATGTGAGTTTCATCTCGGTAGTGCAAATTTTGCCCGATATTTTAAAGGTCGCCAAAAAGGATATAATAATACTCTTTAAGCCTCAGTTTGAGGTGGGGCGTGAAGCTAAGCGCAATAAAAAAGGAGTCGTAACCGATGCCAAGGCTTTATCGCGAGCAAGAGCGAAATTTGAGCTTGCGGCTGCAAATTTGGGCTTGGTATTACGGGAGTGTCGGCAGTGCGAAGTAAGAGGAAAGGAAGGAAATGCCGAATTTTTCTACGCTTTTAACAAAGGATAATATCACCGCCGTTGCTATCGGGCATTTTGACGGGGTGCATCGCGGGCACAGGGAGCTTTTAAATCGCTTAGGCGAATTTGGCGGGCTTGTCGTCATAGATAAAAACAAGGCAAACATCACTCCAAAGCTTAAGCGCGCCGAATACTCGAGATATCCGTGTTTTTTGTATGATTTTAACGCTATAAAAGGGCTTAGCGGAGATGAATTTATAGCTCTTTTGAAAAGAGATTTTAAAAATTTAAAAAAGATAGTCGTGGGGTTTGATTTTAGATTTGGTCGAAACAGGGCGTGGGATAAGTATGATTTGAGGCGAATTTTTGACGGTGAGGTTGATATCGTAGAGGAAGTTTGCTTTGAGGGTATGGGCGTGCATAGCTCTGCGATTCGAGAGTTTATAAGGCAGGGGCAAATTTACGAGGCAAATCTCTTAATAGGGCGCGAATACTCAATCGAAGGAGATGTGATCAAAGGTCAAGGAATAGGGCAAAAAGAGCTTGTACCGACTCTAAATTTGGACGTGAAAAACTATCTTTTGCCTATCGAGGGCGTTTATGCAACTAGAACCAGAATAGGCTATAAGACTTACGGTTCGGTAACTTTTATCGGAAATCGCTTAAGCACGGACGGCAAATTTAGCGTAGAAACTCACGTCATAAACGAAAATATATCAAACGCAAGCCACGTGGCGGTATGCTTTATAAAGCGACTTCGCGGAAATATGAAATTTGCCGATTTAAGCAGTTTAAAAGCGCAGATTAAATTCGACATAAGCGAGGCTTCTAAATTCGTAGGAACCTGTGATCTGTATATAGACGACAAGATGATAAGAGGGGGCGTGGCGCAAAGATGAGAGATGAAATTTTTAAAGAGCCGATAAAAAAGCAGTTTGAATTTGACGCTGCGGTCGCTAGCGTGTTTGACGATATGATAAACCGCTCGGTTCCGCACTATGATATAGCCCAAAGTCTCATTGTCGAATTTCTTGTAAAAACCTTAAAAAAAGAAGCTTTTGTGCTTGATCTTGGCTGCTCTACGGCTTCTACTTTGCTAAGGCTTTATGAGGCGAGAAATGATCTAAATTTGCGTGGTATAGATAACGCAGCCGCCATGCTTGAAAATGCAAACGCCAAGATAAGAGCTTATGGCGCAAATATAACTCTTGAGCTTGCCGATATCTTGGAGTGCGATTTAGGTGTGCAAGATGCGGTGCTGATGAACTATACTTTGCAGTTTATCCGCCCTATAAAAAGACAGGAATTCGTAGGCAAAATTTATGAGAGCCTAAATGAAAACGGAATTTTCGTCTTTAGCGAAAAGATGATATTTGAAGATAAGACATTAAGTAAAAATATCATCGAAATTTACGAAAACTACAAGCTAAATCAAGGGTATTCTAAATTCGAAATCGCTCAAAAGCGAGAAGCTCTTGAAAACGTGCTTATCCCTTATACGGAAGCCGAAAACAGAGAACTTGCTTTAAATGCGGGATTTAAGAGTGTGGAGTGCTTGTTTAGGTGGGCAAATTTCGCCACATTTATAGCATTTAAGTAGTATAAAAATTTCAAACGAATTTTAGTAATTAGCAAGTAAAATACCTCTTAAGAGTTGCGGTGCAACTATATTTATACAAGGCATTTTCATGCAAAGACGTGATTTTTTCAAATTTAGTGCTGTTGTCGGTGCGGCTAGTTTTGCGCCTAATGTTGTTTTAGCTAATAGTGAGGCGATTAAGACGCCTAACAAAAATAGAATTTTTGACGTTAGCTTAAAGCATAGTTTAAAAGAGCAGGGTAAGCTTAGCAGGCTTTGGGTTCCGCTTCTTGTCGGTAACGAATATCAGCAGCTGGTAAGCAACTATGATGTATCGACAAACGCAAAAGAATACTATATCTCAGATCTTGTGATACCTACGCTTTATGCGGGCTTTAACGAAAACGAAAAAGATGCGAATTTAGAGCTTAAATTTCGTGTTCGGACACAGGAGAGAAATACCGATTTTAGCAAGGTAAATTTCAACGAAAACGAAAAACTTAGCCCTGAAGTTGAGTTTTTCTTAAAACCTACCAAACAAATTCCAAATACAGGCATAGTAAAGCAAAAAGCCGAAGAGATCGTAAAGGGAATTAACGGCGATCTTGAAAAGGCAAAAGCGATATATACTTGGGTGGCAAATACTATGGAGCGCGATAATAGCGTCATAGGATGCGGTCTAGGAGATGTAAAGGCGATACTTGAAAGCGGAAAGCTCGTGGGCAAATGCACCGATATAAACTCCGTTTTCGTAGGGCTTTGCAGAGCGGTTGGCATACCTGCTAGAGAGCTTTTTGGCATAAGAGTCGGTCAAAGCAGATTTTCAAAAGAGATGGGCAAGGCGGATGAAAACGGACTTGCTAAAATTTCAGGCGGACAGCATTGCAGGGCGGAATTTTATCTTAAGGGATACGGCTGGATACCCGTAGATCCTGCCGATGTTACTAAAGTGCGTCTGGGCGAAAAGCTAAGCAATAGCGATGAGAGGCTAAGCAAAATTCGCGAATATCTCTTTGGTAACTGGGAGATGTGCTGGGTAGGCTTTAACTACGGACGCGACTTCATCTTAAAGCCAGAGCCCGAGCAGATTCCGCTAAACAACTTCGGCTATCCGTATGCGGAAACTGACGGAAATACGGCAAATTATTATTCGCCAAAAGAATTTAGCTACGACTATACCGCACAAGAGTTAAAAGCTTGAGAAGTGTATTTTTAGCTATCGCTTCGATAATAAGTGCCTTTGCGGCTACACTTTGTTGCTTGCCGGCACTTGTTTTTTTGATATTTGGATCTACATTTACTCTTTTTGGTTTTACCGAGCAGCTAAGCGAATTTAGAGGGATTTTAAGTATTCTTGCTCTTGTTTGCTTGACTCTTTCTATATTTTATTTTTTTAAAAAAGATAGAAGTTGTTCACTTAAAAAAACGGGCAAAAAATGGCTTTTGATATACGTTTTTTTAGCTGTTTTTGTGTTTATTTTGCTATCATATCCTGAAGTTTTGGGAGCTATCTATGCGTAAATTTATCGCTCTTGTCTTGCTTTGCACTTTTGCATTTGCCGATCAAAAAGTTGTTATTTTGGTTGAGGAGATGCACTGTCCGCTTTGTACGGCTATGGTTAGAAAAGCGCTACTAAAAGTAGATGGCGTAAAAGAAGTAAAGGCTAGTTTGCGCGATAAGACGGCAGTTGTTAAGACGCTTAAAGATATAAGCGAGCAACAACTCTTAGACGCGGTAGCAACAACAGGCTATAAAGGTAAGATAATAAACAACTTAAAGGAGTAGAAATGCAAAAAAATGACGTTATGAGCGACTTTAAAAAGCTTTGTGAAATTCCTCACTGTAGCTATGAGACAGAACAGATGAGAGAATTCTTGGTCGAATTTGCCAAATCTCAAGGCTTTAATGTAGATGTGGACGAGCTTGGAAATATACACGCTCACAAGGGAAATCCTAAAATTTGCCTTCAAAGCCACTATGATATGGTTTGCGTAGGTGCTGCTCCAAAGCTAGAGCTTATCGAAGAAAACGGGATTTTAAGAGCTAAAAACTCAACTTTAGGTGCAGATAACGGCATAGGCGTAGCCATGATGATGGGTGCGATGAGAGAGTTTGCGAATTTAGAGTGTCTGTTTACAAATGATGAAGAGGTTGGGCTTGTAGGCGCAAATGGATTTAAAAGTAAGATTATTTCTCCAAATTTGTTAAATTTAGACAGCGAAGAGGATGATCGTGTGACTTTAGGCTGCGCAGGCGGTATAAACGTAAGCGCAAAGGTAAGCGATGAAAAAGTTAAAAAAAGCGGAAAAGTTTATGAAGTAAGCGTTACCGGACTTCCCGGTGGTCACTCGGGTAATGAAATTCATAAAAACATCCCGAGCTCCATAAAGATAATCGGCAAATTTTTAGCCGAAAACGGTTGTGAGCTGATCAGCCTTGACTTTGGCGAAAGAAGCAACTCTATCCCTGCAAATGCAAGATGCAAGGTGCTTTGCGCGCAAGAGCTAAAATCAGACAGCCTTGTAGAAGTAGTCGCTCTTAATGAAGATAGTGCTGAGGTGCTGGCTCACAGCGGTAAAATTTTAGCCCTTATTAACTCCTTCCCGCAAGGCGTAAGAAGCTATAATGTCGAGCTAAATATGGTAAATAACAGTATCAACCTCTCAACCGTCAAGCAAAAAGACGGCTTGGTGGAATTTGACTTCTTCGGTAGAGCGATGACTAGAGAGGGGCTTGATATCGTAGGTTTTGAGACTAAGACATTAGCCGATGCTCTTGGATTTGACGTTAGTGTAAGAGATCGTTCGGCTAACTGGAGTCCGTCTATTAGCGAATTTAGCGAAGTAGTGCTTGAAGAGCTTAAGAAATTTAAGCCTGAAGCTAAATTTTCAGCCGTTCACGCAGGGCTTGAATGCGGAATTTTAGTAAGCAAGCAGCCTGGGCTTGAAGCTTGCTCTATCGGACCGAACATCCACTCGCCTCACTCGGTAAATGAGCGCTGCGAGATAGAGTCTGTCCAGATGATGGATAAGGTAGTAAGAAATATAATCGCTCGTTTTCAATAATCTTTAATAACCTAGCTACGGTATTTTAAGCATTGTATACCGTAGCTATTTTAAAATTTGCAAGACAATTAAATTTAAGCTAAATTCTCTTATCCTTGCTCTTGCAAAGGTCGTTTAAAAAGCACTCGTCGCAATTTGGCCTAATCGCCTTACAGGTGTATCTGCCAAAAAGCACCATTGCTTGATGAAGCGTGTTTAAATCTGTTTTGAAAGATTTTGTTAGATCCAGCTCCACTCCTTCAGGCGTTTTGGCTTTGCTTAAACCTAGCCTATGAGATACGCGAAATACGTGCGTATCTACCGCCATTAAATTTGCTCCGTTGTGCTCGATAAGAACTACGTGAGCCGTCTTTTGTCCGACACCCGCTAAGCTTACCAGCTCTTTTTCGCTAAGCGGAATTTCACCGCCAAAATTCTCCATTACGCTTTTTGCCATTTTGATTAAATTTTGGGCTTTGTTATTAAAAAAACTACAGCTTTGTATAAGTATTTTCACGCTTGCCAAGTTTGCGTTTGCCATACTTTTTATATCGGGATAGCTTTTAAAAAGTTCAGGCGTTATTAAATTTACTCGCTTATCCGTGCACTGAGCAGATAACATAACGCACACCAAAAGCTCGTAAAGATTGTTAAATTTAAGCTCGCTTCTTGCGTCTTTAAAATGGAGTAAAAACTGCTCTTTGATCGCTTTTATATCTTTTTTTGTTCTCATATCGGGCTACTTTAAGTCCTTTTAGTAAAAATTTTTAATAAATTATAACCTAACATTTATCAGTTTCTTGCTATAATTTTAAACAAATTTTTTAAAAAGGAATAAGCATGATGAATAAAGTTTTATTCGGGGCTTTAAGTTTGGCTGCGGCCGTAAGTCTAAACGCAGCAGTTTATGCAACTGTTGACGGTATGAATATCGAGGATAAGGATGTGGCTATAACTCTTGGCGCAATGCCAGGCGTGCATTTGCAACAACTTCCTGCGGATACTCAAAGAAAAGTTATAGATGAGACTATCAGCAGAAAACTTCTTGCAAAAGAGGCTAAAAAAAGCGGCGTAGAGAAAGAAGCGCAGTTTAAAGAGGCTCTTGAAGAGGCAAAAGACGCTATTATGCTTGATATATGGATGAAGAAAATTTATGATGATATCAAAGTAAGCGAAACTGATATAAAAGCATTTTACGATAAGAATAAAGAGCAGTTTTCAATCCCAGCTCAAGCTAAAGCTAAACATATCCTAGTAGCTGACGAGAAGGCTGCAAACGAGATAATAGCTCAACTAAAAAATCTAAAAGGCGACGCTCTTGTGGCTAAATTTATGGAGCTTGCAAAATCAAAATCAATTGATCAAGGCTCGGGCGCTAACGGTGGAGAGCTTGGCTGGTTTGGTCAATCTCAAATGGTTAAACCATTCGCCGATGCGGCATTTGCACTTAAAAAAGGCGAAATCACTACAAAACCTGTTCAATCGCAATTTGGCTACCATGTAATCTTAAAAGAAGATAGCAAAGTTGCAGGAGCGGTTCCTTTAAACGAGGCAAAAGGACAGATTGAAGCCGGCTTAAAGATGGAAAAATTTAGAGACGAGATGAGAAAAAGAGGCGATGCTCTTCGCTCTAAAGCAAAAATAGAATATAAATAAGAGGTGTAAAATGGGTGTTTTAGATATAGTAAAGCCGGGAGTTTTGGTAGGCGATGATGTAAATAAACTCTATAACTATGCCAAGCAAGAGGGATTTGCGATCCCTGCCGTAAATGTCGTAGGAAGCGACTCGGTAAATGCCGTATTGGAATCGGCGAAGAAGGCTAACTCACCCGTTATCATTCAGTTTTCAAACGGAGGAGCGGCGTTTTATGCGGGCAAAGCCTGCCAAAACGCTGCGGTACTGGGTGCAGTAGCTGGAGCTTCGCATGTGCATATGCTGGCTAAAGCTTACGGAGTGCCTGTAATCCTTCATACCGATCATGCGGCTAGAAAGCTGCTTCCTTGGATAGATGAGCTTATCAAATTTAGTCGCGATTATAAGAAATTTCATTCAACTCCGCTTTTTAGCTCTCATATGCTTGATCTTAGTGAAGAGAGCTTGGAAGATAACATAAGCACTTGCGAAAAGTATCTAGCCGAGCTTAGCGAGCTGGGTATCAGCCTTGAGATAGAGCTTGGCGTAACTGGAGGAGAAGAGGACGGCGTGGATAACACGGGAGTTGATAACGCGCTTCTTTATACTCAGCCTGAAGATGTGGCTCTTGCCTACGAAAGGCTTAGCAAGATAAGCGATAGATTTAGCATAGCGGCTAGTTTTGGCAACGTACATGGGGTCTATAAACCCGGAAACGTAGTGCTAAGACCTGAAATTTTAAAGAATTCTCAAGAGTATGTTGCTAATAAATTTAATACTTCTTGCAAAAATCCCGTAAATTTCGTCTTTCACGGCGGAAGCGGAAGCGAGCTAAAAGATATCAAAGATGCCGTTAGCTACGGAGTTGTCAAGATGAATATCGACACCGATACACAGTGGGCGTTTTGGGATGGAGTAAGAGGATATGAGCTGGAGCATAGAGCCTATCTGCAAGGACAGATCGGAAACCCTGAAGGCGAAGATAAGCCGAATAAAAAATACTATGATCCGCGCAAATGGTTAAGATGCGGCGAAGAGAGTATGGTTAATCGTTTGATGGTAGCCTTTGAGGATCTAAACTGCTTAAATAAAAACTAGGCTTAAGTATGGATGTCAAAAATAACGCATTTGCCGACTTGGCTATCCCTGAAACCAAGGGCAGGAGAGCGTCTTTTGTCTATCTTAAGATAGTTTTTGTACCCGTTCTTATCTATGTAGTAGCGCTTCTTGGTTATTTTAAAAAGATAAATTTCGATATCGGACTTCACACCGTCATTATGATGGGTGTGATACTTGTCGTTGCGCTAATCTTTGCTAAACATAGCGCCGAGCTTGCTTGCTGCTATTTTGAGCAAAGCGGAGCTGACTTCAAGCGAAGTCTCAAAGAATACATCATTAAGCATCTTTTGGTGATCGGCAAAGACACCAAATCAAATGCCAGCTTTGATGATTTTGTAGCCTACTACACAAGAAATTTAAGAAATGAAAATTTCGCTTCGGTCGGAGCGGGAATTTTCCCTATGCTTGGAATTTTAGGAACATTTATAAGCATAGCTATCTCAATGCCCGAGTTTAACTCATCAAACACAGTCGGTCTTGAAAAGGAAATTTCTATCCTTTTAAGCGGTGTTGCGACTGCGTTTTACGTTTCTATTTACGGAATTTTTCTTGCGCTTTGGTGGATATTTTTTGAGCGATATGGGATGAGCAAATTTGAAACTCTCGTTAGACGGCAAAAAAACGCCACGAGTGATTTTTTCTGGAGCAAGGAAGAGATCGATAAACGCTATTTGCAGCAGAGCTTAACGCACTTTGAAAAGATTGGAGTTATCTTTGAGCATGTGAGCAATCAGGAGTTTTTTACCGAGCTTGATAGAGCTATAAACAAGAAATTTCAAATTTTTACCGACATTTTAAAGGCCGAAGAAAATGCGGTTAAGCTTAGCAGTGAAAGCGTAAAGCAAACGATGAATACGCTACTAAAGACGACAAAAGAGCAAAGGGATTTGGTTAAAATTCATAGCGAAATTTTAAACGTCATCAATCAATTTAATCGCAACATCAAAGATATGCAGATAAAATTTTCAGAGCAATACAATAGACTTTATGAAGTCGGCGGCGATCAAATTTCACGTCTTGAACGAAGCGTGAGCGAAATTCAAAGCGGAGTTATGAGCTTTAATAATTCGCTTCATATATTTAGCAATGAAATTTTAGAAAAGCAAAAGCAAGCTATGGACGGCTTTAAGGACTCTTTGATAGACGGAGTGCAAGCTTTTAAAACGGCTTTTGACGATGAAGCTAGCTTGGCATACGAAGATAACAGTACGCTTATTAGCGAGCTTAGAAAAGATATTATGAAACTTGATGAAGAGGCTAGTGAAATCCTTGAAAGCATAGAAAAAACAAGCATATTAGATGAAGATAGAAGATAAAAGACACAATTCCGATCAGACATTTTGGATATCTTATGCCGATTTGATGGCCGGGCTCATGTTTGTCTTTATGCTGATAATCGGTGCGGTAGTCGTCAAATACGTCCTTACGCAAAGCGATATAGCGCGCCTTCAAGTAAATTTAAAATCCCAAGAGCAAAATCTTACTATAGCTCAAAAAGAGCTTAGAAACAAAGAGGCTCTTATACAAAATATCTTTTCGAATTTAAACACCGCAAAGCTTGAAAACCAAGAATTAGCAGAGATAAACGAGCTTATAAACGAGCGCTTGCGCAGGATAAGAGATGAAAAATCACGCCTTGAAAATATTACTTCAGCTTATGCACATAAGCTTGATGATGCAAATAAGACGATTGAAAATTTGGATCTGCAGGTTAAAGAACTTATAATAAGCCTTAGCGAAAAAGAACGCCAAGTAAGCGAGCTTTTGGCAAGTCTTGAGGCTCAAGGATTGAGGTATGAAAATCTTGAAAAAGATTACAACGATACTAAAACGCAGATTAAAAATTTAGGTCTTTTGCACTCAAACGTCATCTCAAATTTGCGCTCTAAGCTTGGCGATAAGGTTCATATCGATCCTGCTTCAGGAGTTGTTGCTCTGCCAAATTCGATACTTTTTGATGTTGGCTCGCACACTCTTAAAGAAGAGTCAAAAGAGAAGCTTAAAGAGATCTTGCAGAGTTACTTTGAAGCTGTTTTAAATAGCGATGAAATTCGCAAACATATCGATAAGATAGTAATCGAAGGGCACACCGACTCGGTAGGAAGCTATCTGTACAACCTTGATCTGTCGCAAAAGCGCGCTTATGAAGTGCTTGAGTTTATATACTCTTGGAATAGCGATAAGAGATTAGAAGAGTATCTTATCGCTAGCGGGCGTAGTTTTAGCGATCTTATCATGAAAGACGGCAAGGAAGATGCCGAGGCTTCAAGGCGGATTGAGATTAAGATTTCAATCTCGGATAAAGAAGCCATGAGAGAGATCGAAGAGTTTTTGGAGCGACAAAATAAAAAATATTGAGCCTATCAAATTTAGAAATCTTAGCTTTTATCTGCTTAGGGATGATCTTATCGGATGCGAATTTAACGGCAATAAAGCCAGAAAGCTTGAGTATTTTTTAAATTCAAACCTAAACGGCGTCAAAAGAGTAGTAAGCCACGGCTCAAGTCAGTCAAATGCGATGTATAGCTTAAGCGTGTTTGCCAAGATGAAAGGGCTTGAGTTTTGTTACGTAGTATCTCATCTAAGCTCAAGTTTGAAGGAAAATCCTATCGGAAATTTCAAATTCGCTTTGCAAAACGGCATGAAGCTTTTTATAGATGAAGATAGAGAAGCTAAAGCAAAAGAGCTTGCAAGCGACAAAGAAGCGCTTTTTATAAATGAAGGCGTAGCACAGCCCGAGGCTGAAGCGGGTTTTATAACTCAAGCTAGAGAGATAGAAAGTTGGGCTAGCGGTAGCGACAAAACGGTTGATATATTTTTGCCATCAGGAACCGGAACGAGTTCGGCTTATCTTGCAAAGCACACTAAATTTAGAGTGCTAACCTGTCCTTGCGTGGGGGATGAGGAGTATTTAAGGGAGCAAATTTCGGCTCTTGATTTGAATTCAAAGGTTGAAATTTTAAATCCGCCAAAGAAGTATCACTTCGGAGATTTGAAATTTGAGCTTTATGAAATTTGGCAAGAAATTTTAAAAGAGACAAAGATAGAATTTGATCTCATATACGATCCTGTGGGGCTTATAACTCTTTTTTCAAATTTGGATAAATTTGAAAACGAGATTTTATATATCCATCAGGGCGGAATCTTGGGCAATATCAGCCAAAAGCTTAGATATGAAAGAAAGATAAATAGAAGGTGATAAGATGAAATTTTTACTTACAAGCGATGAGAATTTTAAAGATAGCTTTAAACAGCTGGTAAATCGCTCGGATATGGATATGGGAAGCGTAACTCCTGTTGTTTTGGAAATTTTAAACGATGTGAAAAAAAACGGCGACGCGGCTCTTTTTGAACAGGTTGGCAAATTCGATCGCTGGAAGCCAAATGAAGCGGATTTTAAAATAGATCCTGTCGATATGCAAAGAGCCTATGACGGAATAGATGATTCATTAAGACACGCTTTGAATTTAGCCTATGATCGCATTAAGGCTTATCATGAAAAAAGCCTTCCTCAAACATGGACACAAAAGGACGATCAAGGAGTTCTTTTGGGAGCTAAATATACGCCCGTAGATAGAGCGGGGCTTTATATACCTGGCGGAAAGGCGGCATATCCAAGCTCGCTTCTTATGAACGCTATACCTGCCATAGTTGCAGGGGTTAAGCAGATAGTCGTGTGCACTCCTGCCGTTGAAGGCAAGGTAAATAAGCTGCTTTTGGCGGCGATGCATATTTGTGGCATCAAAGAGGCTTATAAGGTAGGCGGAGCGAGCGCTATTGCCGCTATGGCGTATGGAACAAATTTGATAAAAAAAGTAGATGTTATAACGGGTCCCGGAAATATCTATGTGGCCACTGCTAAAAAGCTTGTTTATGGTGAAGTAAATATCGACATGATAGCGGGACCTAGTGAGATAGGAGTGATAGCCGATGAGAGCGCAAATCCTCGCCATATAGCTATAGATATGCTAAGTCAAGCGGAGCATGACGAGCTTGCCAGTGCGTTTTTGATAACTCCAAACCAAGCTTTCGCCGCGCAGGTTCAAAGGTGTATAAACGAGGAGCTAAAAAGCTTGCAACGAGAATCAATCGCAAGAGCCAGCATAGAGAATAAAAGCGCGATTATCGTAGCTCGCGATATAAAAGAGTGCGTTGATCTGATGAACGAACTGGCGGTTGAACATCTTGAGATAGCCACAAATGACGCTATGGAGATTATGAGTGATATAAGGCATGCGGGCGCTATATTTATAGGGCACTTTACGCCTGAGGCTATGGGTGATTATCTTGCAGGACCAAACCATACTTTACCTACCGGAGGAAGCGCTAGATTTTACTCTCCTCTGGGTGTTGAAAATTTTATTAAAAAAAGCTCTATCATATCCGTTAGCGCAAAAGGCATCACGGAGCTCGGGCAAGCTTGCATGAAGCTTGCGGAGGCTGAGGGATTGACTGCGCATAAGCGATCGGTTGAAATTAGATATAACGAGCTAACGGGCATTGGTTTATAAGAAATTTATGAGCCTATCTGTATAATGAGTAAAAAAATAGGAGATTTATATGAAACTTGGAAATAATTTTGCAAGCACTCAAAATCAGTATCTGGATCAAGCAAAAAACGCAACTCAAAAAGCCCTAAACAACATAGCGGCAAATCGTGCTATAAGCGGCGAGGACAGTGCGAATTTGATTATAGCGGATAATTTAAGAAGTCAAAGTTCGGCTTTAGAGCAGGGCATAGCTAATGCAAACGACGCTATCGCGATACTTCAGATAGCGGATTCTACGCTTGAAAACATAACCAAAAGTGCCGATAGGATAAATGAACTATCCGTTAAAATGAATAGCCCCATACTAAATCAAGATCAAAGAAATATGCTAACTCGCGAGGCAAATGCTCTTACGCAATCTATGCAAGATAGTATCGCGCAAGCTAGCTTTAACGGTAAAAATATATTTTCTGAAAATTTGAGCTTTTTTATGGGAGATAAAACCGCAAGCGTGAATTTATCGAGTGTGAATTTAAAGAATTTGGATATAAACGATCAGCAAAGTGTGGTTGATTTTATATCTTCGATCAACTCTCTTCGCTCCGAGATAGGCTCTACTCAAAACGGAATTTTTTCAAGCATAAACGCAAGTTTAGCTAAAAATACCGCGCTAAGAGCAAGCGAAGCTAATTTATTAAATGATGATTTAGCAAAAAACATCGGTTCTTTGAATTCAAACACTATCAAGCTTAACGCTTCTATATTTGCTCAAATTCACAATACTTCAAATTTGCAAAATCAAGTCGCAAGGCTACTTGGGTAAAATTAAATGGAGAGTTTAAGCTCTTCATTTTTTAAATTTCTGCTTCATTTCATCTATAAAATTCTGATTATAAAAGCGTATCGGTTTTGCATAGTATGCCACGCGTAAAACACTTTGTACAAGTTTTTGCAAGTTAGAAGCTCTGATGAGTTTTATATGGCGAGAGTAAGCGCAATTTGCAACAGGCTTAAGAAAAAGCTTATAGCGATCTTGGAAATCAAGCCGTTGCAGCTGTGGGTCATAGTAGATATAGTAAAACTTATTTGAAAGAATTTGTGGTTTGTATGAGCTGAGATAAAATTTAAGGGGCGAAGCCACCCCTTAAATTTCTATATTATTCGACTTCAGCGTCAATTACGTCGTCATCCTTTTTCTTGTTTGCTCCGCCGCTTTGCTCGCCGGCTTGAGCGTTGTCTTTCTTATACATCGCTTCTGCTAGTTTGTGGCTTGCTTCGCTAAGTGCCTTTACCTTAGCGTCTATCTGCTCTTTACTTGAGTTTTCATCTTTTAGAGTCTCTTTTAACGAATTCAAAGCGCTTTCGATATTTGCTCTATCTTCACTTGAAATTTTATCTCCAAGCTCGTTTAGGCTCTTTTCTGTTTGGTGAGCTAGTGAATCGGCTTGATTTCTTGCTTCAACCGCCTCTTTGCGTTTTTTATCATCTTCCTTATGAAGCTCTGCGTCTTTTACCATCTTGTTTATCTCGTCATCACTTAGTCCACTTGAACCCGAAATCGTGATGTTTTGAGCTTTACCTGTCGCCTTATCTTTAGCTGAAACAGTTAAAATTCCGTTTGCGTCAATGTCGAATTCAACCTCTATTTGAGGCACTCCGCGAGGAGCAGGCGGGATGCCTTCAAGGTTGAATTGCCCAAGAGATTTATTATCTCTTCCAAATTCTCTCTCACCTTGAAGCACGTGTATGGTAACTGCACTTTGATTATCTTCGGCTGTTGAGAACACTTGGTTTTTCTTGACAGGTATAGTTGTACCTTTTTCTATGATCTTTGTCATCACGCCGCCAAGTGTTTCGATACCAAGGCTTAGCGGAGTAACGTCAAGAAGCAATACGTCTTTTACGTCGCCTTTGATAACCGCACCTTGTATCGCCGCACCTATGGCAACCACTTCATCAGGGTTTACGGATTTATTTAGCTCTTTGCCGAAAGCCTTTTTAACCTCTTCTTGAACTAGCGGCACGCGTGTAGAACCACCAACCATAACGATCTCTTTTACTTCGGATTTGTTTAATCCCGCCTCTTTTACAACCTCGTTAATCTTGTTAATCGTTTCTCCTACAAGATCATCGATCATGCTTTCAAATTTTGCTCTTGTAAGCTTTTTAACAAGGTGCTTAGGACCTGTCGCGTCAGCCGTGATAAATGGTAAATTTATCTCTGTTTCTTGAGCGGAGCTAAGCTCTTTTTTGGCATTTTCGGCAGCTTCTTTTAGTCTTTGAAGTGCCATTACATCGCCTTTTAGATCAATTCCGTTTTCTTTTTTGAACTCGTCAGCCAACCAATCTATCAAGCGATTATCAAAGTCATCGCCTCCCAAGAACGCATTACCTCCTGTTGAGAGAACCTCTACTACGTTATCGCCTGTTTCAAGAACCGTTACGTCAAAAGTACCGCCACCAAGGTCATAAACTACTATTTTTTCAGCCTCTTTTTTGTCAAGCCCGTATGCAAGAGCGGCTGCCGTAGGCTCGTTTATGATACGAAGCACGTTTAGTCCCGCTATCGTGCCTGCTTCTTTTGTTGCTTTTCTTTGACTGTCGTTAAAGTAAGCAGGTACTGTTATAACAGCATCTACAACGCTCTCTCCAAGATATGCTTCGGCATCTTCTTTTAGCTTCATTAAGACTTTAGCCGAAATTTCTTGCGGAGTATATACCTTGCCGGCTATCTCGATAGCGCAAGCGCCGTTTCTATCCACCACGTGGTATGGCAAGCGAATTTTAGCCTCTTTTGCGGCATCTTCGTTACTCATAAGACCCATAATTCTTTTTATAGAGTAGATGGTCTTTTCCGGATTTGTTACCGCTTGACGTTTTGCGCTGTCGCCTACTAAAACCTCTCCTTTATCTGTAAAAGCCACAACAGAAGGAGTTGTGTTTTTGCCCTCTTTGTTTTGTATAACCTTGCTTTCGCCTCTTTCATAGACACTTACGCAAGAGTTTGTCGTACCAAGGTCTATTCCTATAACTTTTCCCATTGTTTTTCCTTTATTTTAGATTTTTATTTCAATTTTATTTTATATTTTCGCTATTTTTAAAATTTAGCGCAACTTTAGCTTAAATTTAACGCGTTTTTCAACTAAGCATTAATCTTTAACACTAAGCCAAATCACTTAGCCACAGAAACCATTGCGGGACGCAAAATTCTACCGTTTATAAGGTAGCCTTTTTGTATCACTTGCACGATCGCACCGCTTTCGTGAGCATCGCTTTCAACCCTCATCATGGCATTGTGCACATTCGGATCAAATTCACCATCCGTGCTAATAGCCGTTACGCCGTGCTTTTCAAAGCATTTTTTAAACTGGTCTATAGTGATATTGATGCCCTCTTTGATTTTGGCTGCAAATTCATCGCCTTCAGGGTTGAAATTCGCCGCCATTTCCAGAGCGTCAATCACCGGCAAAAGATCTCTTGCAAATTTTTCGTTAGCATAATTTACTAGATCAACTTTTTCTTTTTCAAATCGTTTTTTGATATTTTCAAAATCAGCATTGGCTCTGTAATACTTATCCGTTAGCTCATCAATTTGCTTTTGAAGCTCAAGATTTTTTAGATTATCATCGCCAAAGCTAATGCTCTCATCGCTACCTTCATCAGGTATTAGATCTTGTGCTTTTATCTCTTCACTCATGCCGCATCCTTTATATAGTTAAAAAATTTCTCATAATCCGTATAAACGCTTCCCGCACAAATCATCTTAGCCTCATCGCCAAGATATTTCACGTCTTGCTTTATACCGATATACCCGTCGTCAAAAAGCGGAGAAAACGCTAAATTTGAGCCCATTAACCGCTCAAAGCCGGGATCTAATATCATTTTAAATCTCTCGTCTTTAAACATGCTAAATGCTATTTTTTCATTTTCCTGAAAATAAATTTTCGTTCTCTTTAACTCTTTGATTCTGTTTTTAAGCTCGTTTAATCCTACTTGAGACGCTATCTCCTCAAGTCTATCCAAGCTAATTCCTAAAAGATTGCTTAAAAATTTCTCGACTCTACGATCAAATTTAAGAGCAATCTCGTCACTACTAAAATTTAAAACTAAAAATCTATCGTTTAAGTTCAAAATTTCTTCTAAAATTTGATACTTATTACCATAAATCATACAATAAATCTCAAAATCTCTGGCGAGTTCTTTCAAAAAATACTCATCTGAAATTTCAAGCTCTTTGTCAAAGCTAAGATGGGTTTGCCAATATGCGTTCATAGTTGAGGCAGTAGGTATCCTTCCTCCACTTATATGAAGCTGTGTGATGGCTCCTTCATCTGATAGTTTTTTAAAATAAACCCTGATAGTCGAAGCTGGAATCGCTACTGACATACGAGAGCAAAGCTCGCTTGAACCAATTGGTGAATTGTCATTCAAATAAGCTTTTATGATAGATTGCAGTATCAAATCTCTCTTGCCGGTTTTTATCATATTAGCACTCTTTTATTTTAATTGCTAGAAGAATTATACAATATTGAGTTAGATATTGTCAAGTATATAAATTAAAAGATTTTATTTAGATAACTTTAGCCTTATATACTCATATTTTAATTAACAAGGAAAGTATTGTCTTTTGGATATTAGATTTATCAAATTTGTATATATTTAAATAAATTTATACGAAATAATGTATAAAATAATATAAATAAAATATAAAATATAATATAAAATAGATTTTATATAAATTATTTTCATTATATTATAATAATTTATGTATATTTAATAATATAAACTGTATAATCACACAATGGTAGAGATAAGCGATATTTTTAATTTGTTGCACAATGCTGTCGAATCAAAAAATATGGGTAAGAAAATTTCACAAGCCCAAATGGCAAAACGCCTTGGAGTATCAATGAGAACTTATCAGGACTGGAAGCTTGGAATTTCAAAGCCTCAAGCCGCTATTGCAGTGTGTCAGCTTCTTTGTGAGCTTGATGATGAAGATGTCGTGTATGTAGTTAAAAAAATAAGAAAATTGATAGGAAATTTAGATGGATAGATTAACACAAAAAGAAAGAGCGCATCTTGAAGAGGTTTTTGCAGCAATTTATGCAAACAGAGGATCAAAAATTAAAAACATCTATGAGTGGTCACATAAAAAGATAGTTGTAAGTTTTAATAAATTTAAAAGCAGGGTAAATAAAAATATAAATTTAAAGAATCTTGTTTTTAGATCAAAATAAAATATATAGGTTTTGTTTTTGAAGAAGAAAGCCTCAAAAGAGGCTTATTGATTATTTATCTCTTAAATTAAGCTCAGATATAAGTTTTGAATACGCTGTATAGTCTTTGTTTTTAAGATATTTTAAAAGACGTTTTCTGCGACCGACTAGTTTTAAAAGACCAAGTCTTGAAGAAAAATCCTTCTTAAATACTTTCAAGTGCTCTGTAAGCTCAGCAATTCTCGCACTTAGGAGAGCTATTTGAACCTCAGGCGAACCTGTGTCGTTTTCTTTTCTAGCGAATTTCGCAACTATTTCTGCTTTTTTAGCCGAATCCAAAGCCATAATGACCTCCTGATTGGTGAAATTAAAAAAGCCGATTATATCATAAAATTTAAAAATTTGCTAAAATATCTCAAAAATTACTATTTAATCAAATTTGCAGATAGTTTTTTATAAAATACAACCAAAAAAGGAGAATTTGTGCTTTTTACAAAAGCCAGCGAATACGCTTTGCTCTCGCTTATATACATCTCTCAAAAGGACTCTCCCGTGGATGTCGATACGATGTCAAACGAGCTTGGAATTTCAAAAAGTTTTTTAGCAAAAATTTTACAAGGGCTTGCCAGAGAGAAAATTTTGATATCTTTTAAAGGCGCAAACGGAGGCTTTTTGCTGGCCAATGCTCCTGAAAATATAAGCATTAAGCGTATATTTGAAAGCGCGGAAAAGCGCAAAACGGCAGTATTTGAATGCTCTTCGTCGCTTGAGGATTGCCCTAGCAATCAAGGCGCTATGTGTAAAATTTGGTCGACGTTTAACACTCTTCAAATTCAAATCGATGATTTCTTAGACACGATAAAACTGTCACACATCATTAAGAAGTAGCCTTGGCTCAAAAAAAACGTAATATCCTAACTCTGGTTGCACCGTTTATCGAGCCTATATTAAGGCTTAAGGGTCTAGCGATAGTAGGCGTGATAATGGCGATTTTAGCTATTATCATAGTTCCGCTTCCAAGTGCGGTGCTTGATTTTTTCCTTGCGCTTTCGCTATCTATCTCGGTTTTGATAATTTTAATCTCGGTTTACATACCAAAACCTACCGACCTTAGCACCTTTCCGACGCTAATTCTTATCGTTACGCTCTTTCGGCTTTCTTTAAATATCGCAACGACAAGAATGATATTAAGCGAAGGACACAACGGTCCTGACGCGGTTAGCGAGATCATTTCAAGCTTTGGGCAGTTTGTCGTAGGCGGCAACTACGTAATCGGTATTATCGTTTTTACTATTTTAGTGCTTATAAATTTTATGGTCGTTACTAAGGGCTCTACTCGCGTTTCGGAAGTGCAGGCTCGTTTTACTCTTGATGCGATGCCCGGCAAGCAGATGGCTATAGATGCCGATCTTAACGCAGGACTCATAGATGAAAAAACAGCGCGCGAGAGGCGCGAATCCATAATCGCCGAAGCGAATTTCTACGGAGCGATGGACGGTTCGTCTAAATTTATAAAGGGCGACGCCGTAGCGGGCATTATCATCACTCTTATAAATATCATCGGCGGCTTTTTAATCGGCGCTTTTCAACATGATATGGACATGGCAAGCGCGGCTCAAACATACACTATACTTACCATAGGAGACGGGCTTGTAAGTCAAATTCCGGGACTCATCACATCAACCGCAACCGCTATCATCATAACCAGAGCTAGTAAAGATGAAGAAAATTTCGCAGAGGGAGTGCTAACTCAACTTTTGGGCGAATACAAAACCTTGCTGATTGTTGGCTTTATACTGTTTATGTTTGCTTTGGTTCCGGGACTTCCTACGCTTTCGCTTGGCTTTATGGGACTGCTTTTTTTGGGTATCGGATACGTTATGAAGCAGACGCAAGAGGGTAAAATTTCTATCTTGCCTGCTTCAAAAACACAGGCCACGCAAGAGCAAAACGCTCAGCAAGCCGCTACTCAAAAAATTCCTAAAAAGAGCGATGAGGAGATAGCGCGCGAAGAGGAAGCAAAGATAAATGATATATTAAAGCTTGAAATTTTAGAGCTTGATCTTGGTTATGGATTGCTAAAACTAGCCGATAACGATCTGATCGAGAGAATTCGTGCTATGCGGCGTAATATCGCTACCCAGCTTGGCTTTTTAATGCCAAAAATTCGTATAAGAGATAATCTTCAGCTCCCGCCAAACGAGTATCGCTTTAAGCTAAAGGGTATCGTAATAGGCCAGGGTGAAATTTACGCGGATAAATTTCTAGCCATGGATAGCGGACTGGTTAGCGATACTATCGAAGGAATCGCTACTAAAGAGCCTGCATTTGGGCTTGATGCGCTGTGGATTGATTCAAGCGTGAAGGAAGACGCTATCTTAAGCGGATATACGATAGTTGATCCTGCAAGCGTGATATCAACGCATATGAGCGAGCTTATCAAGCAAAATTCAGCCGAGCTTTTAACTCGCCAAGAGGTGCAAAACCTGCTTGACAAGCTTAAAAAAGAGTATCCTGTTATCGTTGAAGATACGCTTAGAATAGCGCCTATCGGGCTTATACAAAAGGTTTTAAAAGCTCTTTTAAAAGACTCAATTCCTATAAAAGATATGCTTAGCATACTTGAATCTCTTAGCGATATAGTCGAAGTTAGCAAAAACATTGATATGATCATCGAACATGTGCGCTCAAATTTGGCTCGCGCGATAACTTCGATGTATGTAGATGAGAGCGGAAGGCTAAATTTTTATATCATCGAAGCTTCTGCACAGCAAAAGTTAATAGACGCCGTGCAGTATAAAGATGGAGCTTATCATTTGATGATAAATGTCGCTCAAACTTCGGCTATCGTTCAAGCCCTCAGAGACGCAAGGACTAGACGTGCGCTTTCGGAGCACGGAGCTATGGTGCTTTGCGTTGAGCCAAGTCTTAGAAAATTTATAGCCGATATCTGCACGAATTTTGGCATAGATATCGTGGTGCTTAGCTTCGCCGAGGTTACGCCAAATACGCCTTTTGAAACGCTTGGCACGATTGAGATTGAAAATTTATAAAGGAAAAAGATGACGATACACCACCTCTCTCACACCGATCTTGATGGATACGGCGCGCAGACTATCACGGCGCACTATTTTAAAGATGTGAAATTTTATAACTCAAACTACGGGCGTGAGATCGATGAGAAATTTAGTGAAATTTTGGATAATTTGAATGACGAAAAAGCGATTGTTTTGATAACGGATTTAAATTTAACCGTTACTCAATGCGAAGAATTCGAAAAAGCGCTTGACGGTAAAAACGCCAAGCTGATCTTGCTTGATCATCACCAAAGCGGAGCGGAGTGTGCGAGCAAATTTGGCTGGTATTTCCTCGATAGCTCAAGGTGTGCTACTAAGATAACGCATGATTTTTTTGCAGGAATTTACGGAGTTGACGAGAGCCTTAAGAAATTTAGCGATGTAGTAAATGCCGTTGATATATGGCTTAAGGATGATGAAAATTTTGAGATGGGCAAGGTCTGCTTGGGTCTTGTTGCAAATGCAAAAGAGATAAATAAAGTGATGTTTGAGCAAGCGAGCTTTGAGTATATAAGCTACCTTATCTCAAGAGCGAGAGAGTTTTTTAATGACAAAAACGACTATATCGGACTTGATGAGGCTGTGTTTGGGTTTAAAAAAGAGTTTTTTAGAGCAGACAAAGACGACACGCTAAGTAACCTTATATCAAGCTATGTTGTGAAGCTACTAAGCGAAAACAAAGAAAAATTTACGATTAGCTACAACGAATTTAGAGGAATTTTAACCTATAATATCGGAAATACTTCCGTGATAGGCAATGATTTTTTGGTTGCAAATGATGATATTGATTTTTTCATCGATGTTACGAATAAAAAAACGCTAAGTTTCAGAGCTAACGGCAAGGTTGATGTAAGCGCGATGGCTAAGCATCTGGTAAATGGCGGTGGACACGTAAACGCTAGCGGCGGGCTGTTTGCTGCGTTTAAAGATAGCTTTAATTATGAAAATATCAAGGCGCAGATGGTTGATCTTATAACTAAAAAAACTATGCAAAAGGAGCAAAAATGAGAGAAGAAGAGCTAAGTATAGATGAGTTAAGTTACGAACTTTCGGTCATGCTTGAGGGTATGCTTTATTACGCGGGCGTGAAAAAAGAGTGCTTGCAAGATGCAGCTGAAACTTATATAGAGTGCATTGAAGACGCTCTTGAAACAAGTGAAGCCGAGGGTGTTGATGAAGTCATCGAAGTAATTGAATATATGAAGAAAAAATACGTTAAATTTTTTAAATAAGTTTTAATAAATGAGCCTTATGAGACAAATTTTGCTTTTGATATCGGTTGGAATTTTGCTTGGCGGGTGCTTGTTCGTAAATGAGCGTGGAGTTTCTACGAATTATTATAATGATTGTAAAGAGTATTATGACGCTACGGGCACTTACCGCAAGGATTGCCCGAAAAATATAGTCGATTGGCCAAAATGAACTTAAACGAAATCAGAAATTTACGCCTAAAAGAGCTTCATAGCAAAATAAACGCTGAAATTTGGAAGCGAATTTGTGATATGAAAGAGCGTGAAAGCGAACTAAATTTCGGCGATTGTGTAGAAATTCGCTCAAATTTAAATGAAAGCGAGCGTGAAGATATCTTGGATATGGCGCTAAATTTGCGCTCGTGGCGCAAGGGTCCGTTTAAGATAGATGATATCTTTATCGACTCTGAGTGGCGAAGCTTTGTGAAATTTAACATCTTAAAGCCACATATGAATTTAGAGGGTAAAATCGTAGGCGACATAGGGTGCAATAACGGCTATTATCTATTTAAGATGCTGCCTTTTAAGCCGAAAAAATTGATTGGTTTTGACCCTAGCATAAATACGTTTATGCAGTTTAAATTTATCAATCGTTTTGTGCGCTCGAGTATTGATTATGAGCTGCTTGGGGTTGAGCATTTGCCGTATTATGAGCATAAATTTGACACGCTTTTTTGCTTGGGAGTGCTTTATCATAGAAGCGATCCGGTAAAGATGCTAAAAGAGCTAAAAGGCTCGTTAAATAAAGGCGGCGAGGTGTTTTTGGATACGATGTATATAGATATGCGCGGCGAATTTGCGCTGAGCCCTAAAAAGACATATTCAAAGATACCAAACATATATTTTGTGCCGACTATAGATGCGCTAACGGGTTGGTGCGAAAGAGCTAAATTTAAGGATATTGAAATTTTAGCTACAAAAGATACGGATTTTAGTGAGCAGAGAAAGACGGATTGGATTTTGGGTCAGAGTTTGGAAAATTTCTTAGATGAAAACGATCCGAATTTGACTATCGAAGGGTATCCTGCGCCAAAAAGAGTCTATCTAAAACTTGGAATTTAAGGAAAAGTATGAGTGAAAATATATTTGATGACAGTGTGCAAGAAAGCGTAATACTGCCCGAGGATGAAAATCCGTTTCGCAACGAGCTTAAAACATCTCCAAATATCAAGCTAAATTTAAGCGGAACAGTTACGGCGCTTGAGCCAAATCACGCTAAGACGAATTTTTTCGCTAGTAGCGAAATGGTGGCGGACAGTGAAGGGCTTATACATGGCGGATTTGTATTCTCTGCGGCTAGTTATGCGGCACTTGCTTCCGTAAATGAAACTCACAGCGTGATGATAGGAGCTAAAATTCACTTCTATGCCCCGACCAGACTTAACGAGATGATAGAATTTGATGCTCACGCTCACTTTGGCGAGAGCAAGAAACGTGAAGTAAGAGTAGTTGGAAGAACTAAAGATATAAAAGTTTTTGAAGGAACTTTTCAGATAGTTGTTTTAGAAGATCATATCTTTAAAATTTACAAAGACAATCTGCAAAAGCAAAGCGCTATAAGAAGGGCGGAGGAGAAGGCTAAAGAGCAGTAAAAGAGCGTGAATTTTTAGCGTTCTTAAAAAGATCAAATTATTTTATATGTAACTCTAGCCTAGTTGTTATTTGAGAATCCAAACATCTTTTTAATTTTAGTAAGCCCAAGCTTCATGCCGCTATATCTCATTATCTTTGCCATCTGCTTCCATCTGCTTTTTTCGTAGCAAGGATGCGGACACTTTCTACAGCTTGGCTTTATTTCGTGCGGACACTCGCTAAGGCGTTCGTGAGCGTAGTAAAATAACTCCTCGCACTCATTGCAAAGCGATGTAGAAACATTAAAGTTGAGGTTTTCGCCTTTGTATGCAAGATTTAAATTTATATCGTTTTTAAAAGCGCTTGGATGATTATCCTTGCAATTTATGCTTAAAAACTTTGCCATTGTGCTAACTTGCTCTATAAATTTTTCTTGCGTCATTTTGCTTCCTTTGGCGTAAATTTAGCAAATTTCATCGCGCAAATCGTTAATTTAAATCAACGCAAGGCTATTTGTTTGAAAATTTATTCAAGGCTCTTTGTAGGTCCTCTTCGCAGTCAATACCTATGCTTTGGCTACTTACTTCAAGCATGGCTATTTTTTTACCGTTTTCAAGCGCTCTTAATTGCTCTAATTTTTCAGTATCTTCAAGGAAAGAGGGTTTAAATGCGCAAAATTCATTAAGCGCTTTTACGCTATATCCGTAGATGCCAAGATGCGCTTTATAAGCGTTGCATTCGCTTCTGTTAAAAGGAATTCTTGAGCGAGAAAAATACAGTGCAAAGCCGTCTTTGTCAGTTACGACTTTAACTAGATTTTTATCGTCGGCATTTTTATCGTCTATCGTTTTGTAGCATGAAAACATAAACGCTTTTTCTCGGTTTTTTTCGCAGAAATCTTTAAATTTAGCTATATTTTCAGGCTCTATAAAAGGCTCATCGGCTTGAACGTTTATGATAATTTCGTCTTTGTTGAGGTTTAAAACTGTAACCGCCTCATTTATACGGTCGGTTCCGCTTTGATGATCCTTGCTTGTCATGACTGCCTTAAATCCGTGTTTTTTAGCTATTTTAAGCACCTCTTCATCATCAACCGCGATTAAAATTTCATCCACGTTTTGCACTCTTTTTGCGGTTGCGATAAACATCGGCAAGTCGTTGATGGGCTGTAAAATTTTATTATGAAACCTTGTTGAAGCAAGGCGAGCGGGTATTACTATCATTGCCTTATCCAGTTTAGAATTTTATCCTCTATCTCATCTTCATGCGCTATGTCGGTATGAACGGCTTGTGAGCTAAATAGCGACTTTATAGACTCAGGAACGATATCGCTAAATTCTTTTGCTAAGGCTTCAAGTCCTGATCTTTCATCTTTTAGATCTTCATTTTTACACGCCTTAAACATACTTGGCGCAAATTTAACCCAGTGAGCGGTAGAGGTGATCACGGTTGGACGCGTTAAATTTGAACTCATCTTAAAGCAAGTAGCTGTGTGAGGATCGATTATGACGTCTTTGCTTGCTTGCTCTTTAATTATCTCTTCGCACTCTTCATCGCTGCAAAAATCAGCTTCAAAATCTTTTTTAAGCTCTTCTAGTTCACCTGAATTTAGCCTATAAAAGCTGTTTTGAGCTAAATTTTGCATAAGCTCTTTTGTTCTAACTGCTCCAAATTTATCAAAAAGCAATCTCTCTACGTTTGATGAGATCAATATATCCATAGCCGGACTTATGGTTTTTACAAGGGTTTTGCCTCTAAGATCATAAACGCCGGTGGTAAAAAATTCGGTTAAGATATTATTTGAATTTGAGACGATTTTGATTTTGTCTATTTTTGCACCCATTTTTTTAGCGTAGTATGCTCCAAGCGCATTGCCGAAATTTCCGCTTGGTACGATGATGTCAAAACTATCTTGCGCGTTTAAAACACCTGTTTTTAGCAGATATACGTAAGCGTAGACGTGATATATGATCTGAAATAAAATTCGCCCGAAATTTACCGAATTTGCAGCGCTTAGAGATACTCCAAGTTCTTTTAGGGCTATTTTGAAATTTTCGCTAGCCAAAAGCGTTTTAAGCGCTCTTTGGGCATCGTCGAAGTTACCTTCTATGCCGATAACTTTTAAATTTTTAGCGCTTGCGTTTATCATTTGAAGGCGCTGAACCTCGCTTGTGCCGTCTTTTGGGTAGAGGCAGACTACTTTTATATTTGGCGCATCGCTAAATGTTTCAAGCGTAGCAGGACCCGTATCCCCGCTTGTGGCGCACATTATGAGGTAGTTTTCGCCCTTGTTTTTAGCAAGCTCACTTAAAATAACTCCAAACGGCTGAAGCGCCATATCCTTAAAAGCTCTAGTAGGTCCGTGATAAAGCTCGTTTATGTATAAATTTTCGCCGATTTTTCTTATCTGAACGGGCTCGTTTGGCTTGTCAAATTTCAGATATCTTTTTAAGGCTTTTTCAAAGACATCGTTTTTAACGTTAAATTCAAATTTTTTAATGATCTCAAGCGCGATTTGCTCATAATTTAACTCCTGCGCTTGCGCGAAAAATTCATCATCCAGCTTAGGCAGGTTAAGCGGAGCATAAAGCCCTCCGTAGTTTGAACTAGGCGCAAGAAGCGCGTGGCTAAATTCAACCGCGTTTAAATTTTCATTTTCATTGGCTCTTGTTTGGTGAAGTTTCATTTTTTGCCTTTTGTTGATTTTCTAACCCATTTTGCGTATTTTTTAAGTGCACCGTCAGCTTTTATAAGTGCGATTTCAGGAAGCTCGTAGCTGTGGTTGGATTTTATAAATTTGCTTATTTTTTTAAATTTTTTAGCCGTTTTTATGAGTAAAATTCTCTCTTTTTCGCAGCAAATTTCGCCGTCCCACACATAAGTGCTTTTAGCCTTTATCACGCTTACACAAGCTGCGAATTTACGCTTTATGAGTTTTTTTGAAAGTTTTTTTGCGCCTTTTTTATCGCAGGAAGTTATCACAAATTTCATCTTATCATAGTTCCTATTCCATCATCGGTAAATAGCTCAAGAAGTATGGAGTGAGGCAGCCTGCCGTCTATGATGTGTGAGTTTTTAACTCCGCTTTTTACGCAAGCAAGTGCGGCATCGACTTTTGGTATCATGCCTCCGCTTATTACTCCTGAGTTTTTAAACTCTTTTATGCTTGCTTCATCAAGCTTGCTTATGAGATTTTTTTCTCCGTCTAAGATCCCTGCCGTATCTGTTAAAAACATTATCTTTTCGGCTTTTAGCTTGCAGGCTATCGCGCTTGCGCAAAGATCGGCGTTGATGTTGTAGCTGTTTGCGTTTTTATCGGTTGCGATAGGCGCGATAACGGGCACAAAGCCCTCTTTAAGCAAATTTAGCACGATATTTTCATCTACATCGGTAATATCGCCCACAAAGCCGTATTTGCCGCTATCTGACTTGACCGCATTTAGCATATTAGCATCCTTGCCGCTTATGCCTATGGCTTTTGCGCCGTGCTTGTTTAAAAGGGCTGTTATCTCTTTGTTTATTAGCCCGCTTAGCACCATCTCAACGACTTCCATCGTCGCTTCATCTGTCACTCTTAGTCCGTCTACAAATTCGCTTTTTATATCAAGTTTTTCAAGCATGGAATTTATCTTTTTGCCTCCGCCGTGGACAATAACCACTTTTATGCCTACTAAATTTAACAGCACCACATCGCGTGCAAAGTCGTTTTTTAGCTTTTCGTCTATTTGCGCCGCACCACCGTATTTGATGACGAAAATTTTATCTCTAAATTTTTGTATATACGGGAGTGCGGATACGATAATTTCGGCTGTTTTGATATGTTTTTGCAAATTTGATCCTTTTTGGGCGATTATAGCAAATTTTGCCTAGAGAGTAGCTTTGATAAGCTCTTTAAAATCGCTTGAAAGAGTTGTCTTAAGAGTTATTAGAGATATCGGCAAGCCAAATTCCTCTATCTTTACGAAATCTTTTTTGGTAACTAGTAGCGAAGTGGCTTTATAACGCCTTAAAATCTCTTCAAGCTCGCCTTTGGTAAAGCTATGATGATCTTCAAAAAATTCTCGTCCCACGCACTTTTCATAAAACGGGCTAAGTCTTGCCGGATTTGCTATGGCGGTAACTAAAACCATCCTGTCGCTTGGGTTAATGATCTCGCTTTCTCGAGTGAAATCAACTCCTTCTTGCACGATACGGTCTGCAAATTTATAAAAGCTCTTAGGATATCTATAAGCACCGCTTGGTATGACGAAATCAAAATAGGGCTCGTGTGAGGGCTTAACGAGGATGTTAAGTTTTTTGATGTGAAATTTAGAAAAGCCGTCATCAAGCAAGACGTATCTGGCTTTAAGACTGCGAGCTAAATTTATGGCTTCATCGCGGTTTTCGCTTACAATGACATTTGCGTTTTTAACGCTTTTTGCATACTCCATCGCCTCATCACCGCTTGTTTTGACATCGGTTAAAATTTCGCCGTTTATGCAAATTTTTTTAAGCCCTTTTGAGGCGCGCTTATATCCTCTAAGGATGATAAAACCGCCCTCAAATTCGTTTGCTATAGCTATACAAAGGGGGGTTTTTCCGCTTCCGCCAAGGGTTAAATTCCCGATACTGATTATCGGGATATCAAAATTTTTTTTAGAAGCAAGCTTAAATTTGACCCAAATAACTATAAAATAAATAGCGCTAAGAGGCAAAAGCAGTATCGCAAGAAGCTTGCAGGCTAAATCAGGACTATAAAAATATCGCTGCGCAAAACTATGCACAAACCTCTTAAACACGATGTTTAGCTATCTCTTTTATCGTTTCGCAAATTTTATAAACCTCTTCATCTTTTAAAGCCGCATAAATCGGCAATGAAAGTACTTGCTGATAGACTTTAAGTGCATTTGGATAAGCATTTACTTTAAGTGCGTATTTGTTTTTGTAATAGCTTAAAAGATGCATCGGTATATGATGAAGCGAAGTGTGAATACCGTTTTCAAGTAGCTCTTTGGCAAAGCTATCGCGATTTTTGTCGACTTTTATGATGTATTGTACGTAGGTATGATCTCGTTTTTTAATCGGAGTCGTGATGTGCGGGCAGTCTTTTAGCTGCTCATCGTAAATTTTAGCTATCTCTTGGCGTCTTTTGATAAATTTATCGTTTTTACCGAATTGACCCATCGCATAAGCTGCGCAAAGTGCCGTAAGATCGTATTTAACGCCGATATCAACCACATCGTATATATAGCTTAAATTTCCGTCTTTATCAATGCCGTTTATGATGGCGTGATTTCTAAGTAGCTTAGCTCTTTCTGCGATATTATCGTCGTTTGTTACCATAAATCCGGCAGTTGCGATCGGATTTGTAAGCTGAGAGTGGATACTAAAGCAAGCAAGAGAGGAGTCATCCGTAGAGCCTATTTTCTTGTCTTTATAGGTAAGCCCTATACCTTTGCCTGCGTCATCAAATACCTTTATGCCGTATTCGTTAGCTATATCGTAAATTTCATCCATATCGGTAGCTTGACCCGCTACGTGATTTACAAATATGCCCTTTAGCTTTTTGTGATTATTTAATTTAAGGACATCTCTTAGCGAATTTGGATTCATGTTAAAATCATCTTCGTTTACATCTACAAATATCGGCTCGGCGTCAAAATGCCTGATTGATTGCGCTACGCTTGGAGTTGAATTTACCGAACATATAAGCTTATCTCCGCGTTTTAGATCTATAGAGCAAAGCGCAAGATGGTGTGCCGCCGTTCCGTTGTTTGTCGTTACCGCATGTTTTACGCCAAAATACTTCTTAAGCTCCGCTTCAAACCTGCTAATCATAGAAGCTCCGTTGTCCTTAAGGGCTTCTTTTATAAGCTCTATCTCTTTTTCGTCGATAGATGGCTTGTAAAATGTAATTTCCTCCATAATTTCAACTCCTTAATTTAGTTTATCTTGGCAATCGGTGGCATGCTAAGCTTAAATTTGTTTCTTGATATTCTTGCAAGTATCATATTTACAAGTGCGTTGTCAAATTTGCCTAACAGCTTTTTTTTGCTCTCTTTTTTTTCTATATCTATTAAAACCTTATCGATTTTTTCGTATTCATATCCCATATCCCCTTCGTCCGTTTGACCCTCATAAAAGTCTGCCGAAGGCGGTTTTGTTATGATAGCCTCATTTACTCCTAAAAATCTTGCGAATTCAAAAATTTCGGTTTTAAAAAGCTCTCCGATAGGATTTAAAGCGCATGCTAAATCTCCATGGATAGTGCTATATCCAAGCATTAGTTCGCTTTTGTTTGTTGTGCCTACTACTAAAGCGTTTATGCTTGCCGAATAGTCATAAAGCAAGCTCATCCTAACCCTGGCGGCTAAATTTCCGCTTCTTAAATTCGATAGTTTTTCGCCTATGCTACCGCTAAAGCTATCTAAAATGGGCTGGATATTTATGATCTTATGTCCGATGTCAAGCTTTTTGCAAAGCGTTAAGGCGTCTTTTAAATTATCTTCGTTTGAAAATTTAGTAGGCATTATAAGAGCGTAAGTATTTTTAGGCTTAACCATCTTACAAAGCGTTGCTACAACTGCTGAATCGATACCTCCGCTAATACCGATGACAAAATTCTCCGCTTTGCTTTTTGCAAGGTAGTCAGATAAGAAAATTTGTAACTTAGAGCTGATCTGATTATAATCTTTCATATATTTATTACCAAGTATTTAATTTATTCTTTAGCATTATACTTATTTTTTTATAAAAAAATCTTTTAAGCTTAAAAAATATACAATAAAAATTATATTTATTTTACATTAAAGAAATTTTAGATGAAAGTATTATTTAAATCTTGCGGCTCATACCAGACAAATTGCTATATAGTTTCTAAAAACGGCTTTGAGCTCATCATTGACCCGGGCGAAAACGCCTTTAAATTTGTAACCGAAAATGTAAAAAATCCTATCGCCATACTTAATACTCACGGACACTCAGATCATATTTTTTCAAACGTTAGCTTAAAAAAATTATTTAATATTGACGTGTATATTCATAAGGACGATAACTTCATGCTTCAAAGCGATATTTTTGGTGAAGGATACGAGACTATGAGCGATGCCATAACGGTAGGCGGCGTTAAATTTGAAGACGTGAGCTTTAAAATCGGAGAATTTAATATATCTTATCTGCATTTTCCGGGCCATACTCCTGGATGTTCGATGGTAAGAGTTGATGACGTGATATTTAGTGGGGATTTTTTATTTTATCGCTCGATAGGGCGTTATGATTTTCCATATTCAAATGAAAACGATATGAAAAAAAGCCTTGAGAAATGCCTTGGCATGAGCGGTGACTTTGAACTTTTCCCTGGGCATGGTGGAGCTACTACTTTAAAAAATGAGCAAGCAAATTTACCAGCTTGGATTAGAAGTATAGGCTAAATTTGCTTAAAATTTGTGTTACGACACGCAACAACGACCAGAGGCTATAATTTAAATTTATCAAGATGAGCTATGAATTTCTGAGGTTCATAAAAACCTATAAGTCTTGCACTTTTTAGTTCTTCTTCGCCTTTGTAAAATATCAGCGCAGGCGGACCTATAAGCCCGAATTTATTCATGAGTTCGTTGTCTTCCTTGCTTCCTTTAGTAACATCTACTCGTATTAAAGTTAAATTTTCAAGCCTGCTTAATACCGCTTGCTCCTTAAATGTTATCTCGTCAAGCTCGTTGCAGCTTACGCACCAAGTAGCGTAAAAATCAATCATAACCGGCTTGCTTGAGCTTTTTATAGCATTTTCAAGCTCATTTACGTTTGATACGCTGATAAATTTTGCCTCTTTGTTATTTATAGCCCCCGATGTGCCGAAATTTGCAAGGGGATTTGCAAGCGACTTTGCTCCCGTAAAAGAGCCTATGATAAGTATGAACGAATAAATAAATAGGATTAAAGATATCGATTTAAGAGCTTTTTTACCGGAGCTGCTGTTTTCGTTTGTGCTGTCAAATGCTCCAAAATATACGCTCATAAACACTCCCGTGATACCATAAAGCAAGAATTCTATCTTAGAGCCAAGTACTCGCGAGCTAAGCCATATCGCCATAAATATCATGATAAAGCCAAAGAGTCTTTTAATGTTATCCATCCAAATTCCCGGTCTTGGAAGCAGTTTGCCCGAGCTTGCACCGATGATTAGAAGCGGTACACCCATGCCAAGCCCCATGATAAATAGAGCCGATCCGCCAAAGAGCACATTTCCGCTTTGCGCTATATAAAGAAGCACGCCCGCAAGAGGTGCTGCGACGCATGGACTTGCAATGAGAGCGGATAAAAATCCCATGATGAAAATTCCTATAACTCCGTCTTTGTTTTCTGCTTTTTTGTTGAGTAAATTTTGGATTTTTAAAGGCATTTGAAGCTCGTAAAGTCCAAACATCGATAGAGCAAGTGCGACAAAAACCAAGCTAAAGCCGATAAGCACCGCAGGAGTTTGCAGCATGCCGCTAAGTCCCGCACCAAAGATACTTGCTACTATACCCGCTACCGCGTAGGCTAAAGCCATGGCAAAGACATAGATGAACGAAAGCCAAAATCCGCGTTTAGCGTTTAGTTTGTCTCCTGATTTGGATACGATAATGCTTGAAAGTATCGGTATCATAGGAAATATACAAGGGGTAAGCGAAAGTAAAATTCCATAACCAAAAAACGTAATAAGCGATAAAACAAACCCTTTGTCGCTTAAATTTTTAGCGATACTATCTTGCTCGGATAGCTCACTTTCGCCAGGCAGGCTAGAGGCTACGGTCGTATCGCCATCTTTTGGAATTAACGCTATCTTGTATCCGCTTAAGCCGCTTGATACGTTGTAATTATTTACTTGTGGTTGGTAGCAAATGCCGTTTTTGGCGCAACCTTGATACTCAAGCGTGATATTAAAGCTGTCGCTTTGATTTATCTCTTTAAGCAAATTTATAGGCACAAATAAGCTAAATTTTTCAGGATATACGTCAAAACTGCCGTCGTTTATAAAATTTGGCAAATTTAGCTGATCGTTTAGTGTCTTGCCTTTGCTGATTACTTTTAATGTGTCCTTATATACGTATATATCTTTTGCCAGATCAAACCTAAATTCGACATTTTGGCTGTCGGTTTTCGCACTTAACCCAAAAGCTTCGGCTACCGAAAGCGGATCGCCAAATGCTGATACGATAAGTAAAAATATAGAAAAAATCGCTTTTTTAAACATATTTGTCCTTAAAAATTTCTAGTCGTATTTTACAAGAATAATATAAAGCCAGTGTTAAATATGCAGGAATATGACGTGCTTAATTTAAATTTAAGAATCTAAAAAGTAGCATTTAAGATATGAAATTTATTTAAGGAAATTTTATGTCAAAAAACAAAAAAGACGATAAAAAGGCTAAATTTGATTACGAACACGAGCTTAGAAAGCTTCAGATAGAGCTTTTGAAATTTCAAAACCATGTAAAAGAGCAGGGTTTAAGAGTGCTTATTATCGTTGAGGGGCGTGACGCGGCAGGAAAGGGCGGAAGCATAAAGCGCCTAACCGAGCATCTAAACCCGCGCGGATGTCGCATAGTAGCACTTGAAAAGCCAAGCGACGTAGAGCGCTCACAGTGGTACTTTCAGCGGTATGTGGCGCACCTTCCAAGTGCCGGAGAGATCGTGATATTTGACCGCTCGTGGTACAATAGAGCCGGAGTTGAGCCTGTGATGGGATTTTGCACACAAGAAGAGCATAAAGAATTCTTGCGTGAGGTGCCAAAATTTGAAGAGATGATAAAAAACTCAGGCATAATTTTCTTTAAATTTTACCTGTCGGTTTCAAAAGAGGAGCAGAAAAAACGCTTCAAAGAGCGCCTTACCGATCCGCTTAAGCAGTTTAAAATTTCTCCGGTAGATGCTAAAAGCCAAGAACTCTGGGATCAATACACCATCGCCAAATACTCCATGCTGCTTGCTTCAAATACTCCCGCTTGTCCTTGGACGATAGTATCATCTGATAGCAAAAAGCACGCGCGGATAAATATATTTAGGCATATTTTGGCAAATGTCGAATATCCAAAGAAGATAGACGCGAAGAATTTTGAATGCGACTCTGATATTGTAAGAAGCGGCGAAGAGGAGATAAGGCTGATGGAAGCGAATTTGAAAAATGATAATTTTTCCAAGATGAAAGGTTAGTTTAACGCTTCAAGCTAAATTTTGATAATCAGAGATAGCTAAATATCTCTGATTACTTTTTCTACTTTTCGCCACGCAAAAATTTGCACCAGTAGCGGGATTATAGTTATTATCTCTGATGCCATATAAAGCAATATTAGTGTTTGTAGTGAAAGCGATAGACCAAAACTTGGTAAAGCTCTTAAAAACAGCACCGCTACAAAACAAATAATAGATACGAAAATGTATGTTTTAAAAAGTCCGTTTTGCGTTATTTTGGCTAGTCTTAAATTTATCCTAAACCACGCTACCCCGACATATATAAATACTAGCAGCGCCATCAATCCTAAGACGCTAAAAATCGTTTCGTTGTTTTTGGCAAAGAGCATTAGGGCGGCTAAACCCACAATGATAAATGTCGCCATAATACTCTTTTTAAATATCTCAAATACCTCGTTTTGAGATATTTCTTGAATAGCTTTTAGGGCGTTCCACATATACACAACACCGGCGATAGAGACGATAAGTAGTATCACATTCAAGGCGAGTCTTGAACTTGGATATTCGATTTTGATGAAAAATCCGATTAAAAACGGCACTGCTAAGCTAGCAAACATAATAGCGCTTGATATAAGCCCGTCTTTTTTAGCCTTTGCTAGCCTCTCATCTTGCTCAACTAAAATTTCATTATCATACATTAAACTCTCCTAAATTGATACAACTTGGCGTAATTATACTTAAATTTTACTTCTGTGTGCTAAAAATTTGCGTTATACTTGGTATTTGCTTGCTCTCTATATCAAATTTAACACCTCTTATATCCACATCATAAAGCGAGCTTAAATTCTCTTTATTTAGCACCTCACTGCTTTTGCCAAAGACGTAGCTAAGGTCGTTTTTAAGGATGAGAGTGCTGTCAGCTACGGCTAGAGCGTGGTTTGGCTGATGAGTGGTAAAGACGATACTTGCATTGCTTTGCTCTTTTAAATTACGAATCAGCGTTAAAACCCTATCTTGGTTTTTTAGATCAAGTGCGCTTGCAGGCTCGTCTAAAAACATCACTTCGCTTCTGCTGGCAATCGCTCTAGCAAAGAGGACAAGCTGCTTTTGTCCGCCTGAAAGGGAGTTAAAACTTTTATTTTTAAGATGTAAAATTTCTAAGCTATGAAGCGCATCTTCGCAAATTTTAACATCCTCTTTGCTCGGCTTTGAAAAAAGCAAAATTTCACGAATCCGCCCCATCAAAACTATATCAAGCACGCTATAGTCAAACGCAACACTGAAATTTTGCGGTAAAAAAGCAAATTTAGCCTGCGTTTTTACCTCGCCCTCTTTGAGCTTTAAAACTCCCATCATGCAAAACATAAGCGTGCTTTTGCCTTGCCCGTTTAGTCCAAGTATCGCTAGAGTTTCGCCTTTAGCAAGGGCAAAATTTAGCCTGCGAAAGAGAAATTTTTGCTCCTCGTAGTAAAATCCCGCATCTTTTATCTCAAGCAGATTTTGCATTTGACGCGCTCCTTTTTAAGAGTATCGCAAAAACGGGACTTCCGATGAGTGCTGAAAGTATGCTAAGAGGCACTTCCGCGCTGCTTATGCTTCTGGCTAAGTCATCTACAAACAGCATAAATATAGCTCCTATAACGAAGCAAGCGGGCATCGAGCGAGTGTGGTCGCTTCCGCATATGAGCCTTGCGATGTGAGGCACGACAAGTCCGATCCAGCCGATATTTCCGCTTACACTTACCTGCACGGCGATAAGAAGAGTGCAAAGAATCAGTATAAACGAGCGAAGAAGCGTGATATTTACGCCTAAAACTTTAAGATCATCATCGTTTAGGTTAAGCAGGTTAAACCTGTATCTAAGCATGATCAAAAGTGTCGCGCAAGGCAGGCTGATAACGGCTAAAAGCGTGAGCTTATCGTAGTTTGCGCTTACGAAGCTTCCAAGTAGCCAGTAGATGATGTTTGGTAATACCTCTTCGTTATCGGCAAGATACTGCACTAAGCTTGTAAGTGCGGCAAATACGCCGTTTATGACGATACCTGCTAAGATGAGTGAGAAGATGTCTGCTTTAGAGACAAATTTAGCTAGGAAAAATAGCGCTAAAAGAGCTAAAATTCCAAAGAAAAAGGCAAAGCCTACGATGTAAAACGAGCCAAAACCTATAAGTATACAAAGCGCTCCGCCAAATGCCGCTGCGGTGCTAACTCCTACGATATGAGGGCCTACGAGCGGGTTTTTAAAAACGGCTTGCAAGCTAAGTCCGGCAAGCGCTAAAACTCCGCCGCAAAGGCTTGAGAGCAAAATTCTAGGCACTCTAATACCCCAAATAACGCTTTTAGCCGTTTCATTATCGCTACTACTTATTAAAATGCTTAAAACTTCTCTAAAATCGATGTGATAGTGCCCCATTCCAAGCGAGACGAGGCAGGTTATAATCCAAATGGCGATGAGAGTGGAAAGTCTCATTTAGAGTATGATGTGCGGTAGAATTTTTGATAAAACTCCTCAACTTTCTTATCAAAATCCACGCCTTTAAAATGCTCAGGATATAGCCTTATAGCCAGCCACTCCTCGCCAAGCGCCAAAGCTTCTGCCGTAGGATAGCCCCAAGCTTTGGCAAATTCAGGCATCATGTAAATTTTATCCATCTTGATAGCCGCTACGTTTGCAAGCTGAGGGTTTGACTTAAGCTCGTTTGGGACTTGCGGATAGCGCTCTTGGACAAATATCATGTCGGGATTATAAGCGATTAAATTTTCAGCTGCAATTTGCTTATATCCTTTGATATCTTTTGCGGCTACGTTTTCTCCGCCCGCTCTTGCAAACAGCACTCCCGTGTATTTGCCGCTTCCGTAGGTGGTAAGATCGGGATTTGCCATGTAAATTCTAACTTTTTTATCTATCTTTAAGCTATCCATTTTGCTTTTTAGGAAGGCTTGCTGATCTTTTACAAATTTAATGAGCTTGGCCGCTTCTTTTTCGCGGTTTGCCACTTTGCCAAGTATCTCAACGCCTTCATAGTAGCCTTCTGTGTAAGCTTTGGCTTCGTCTTCAAGAGTAGGATTTAGCTTATCTTTTTCTTTATCCTCTCTTTTTGAAAAGCTGATGCCAACAACTGGTATCTTAAGCTCTTCCATTTTTGCGATATATTCGCTTGGGATGTAGTTTGTTACGATAACGACATCAGGTTTTAGTTTAAGAACTGATTCGTAGTTTATGACTTTTAAGTCGCCCGGGGTCGGCATATCTTTAAGGCTTGGAGCAAGGCGAGCATAGTTCTTGCCAAGCGTCTTTTCCCAAGTTTCAAGCACTCCTACAACTTTATCCATGGCGTTTATTTGATTAAGCACGTTTAGACTTTGGTGCTGAAGCACGATTATGCGCTTAACCTCATCAGGAAGAGTCACATCTCTGCCAAGCTGATCGGTGATGATGCGATCTGCAAATAAAGATGAAGCGCAAAGCGCAAGACTTAATGCAAACTTTAAAAATTTGCTCATATTTTCTCCTTTAAATTATTTAAATATATTTTATAAAGCTTTAAATTTAAGGAATTAAAACTAAAAATATAAAACTATATATTATAAATCATAATGAATAAATTTGATATAAAAGCTAAAATTTTAAGAAAGTTTGAGATAAAAGCGCAAGAATGAAATTTGTATACAGATGAGATTTGGTTTAAGTTTATTGATAGCTAAAGTGGCGAATTTTGATGTGAAATTTGTATAGATATAAAGTGTGAGAGGCTAGTATCAACTAGCCCTCAATGTAGTTTTTAAGTTTGCGTCCTACTTTTGGATGTTTTAGCTTTTTGATTGCCGAGCTTTCTATCTGACGGACACGCTCGCGAGTTACGTTTAGCTCTTTGCCGATCTCTTCAAGAGTGCGATCGCTTTCATCTTCAAGCAAACCAAATCTCATTCTGATAACCGCTTTTTCGCGCTCGTTAAGCTGATCAAGAACCTCATCTATCTGCTCTTTAAGGTCGTTTTTAAGTATATGATCCATAGGACTTAGCGAGCTTCTATCCTCCACAAAATCGCCAAATTTACCGTCTTCTTCGTTACCGATTGGTGCTTCAAGGCTGATTGGCTCTTTTGTGATCTTGATAACCTGCTTAACCTTATCTACGCTTAGCCCAACCTCTTTGGCGATCACACTTACGTCAGGCTCTTTGCCTTCTTCTTGAAGATATTTACGGTTTATCTTGTTTATCCTGTTTATAGTCTCGATCATATGGATAGGTATGCGTATAGTACGTGCTTGATCGGCTATCGCGCGGCTTATAGCTTGGCGTATCCACCATGTGGCGTAGGTTGAAAATTTATAACCTTTTTTATACTCAAATTTATCAACCGCTTTCATAAGACCGATATTTCCTTCTTGGATGAGGTCCAAAAACGGCAAACCGCGATTTGTATAGCGCTTGGCGATACTTACCACAAGACGCAGGTTTGACTTGGCCATTCTTGTTTTTGCCTCGTCTGAAATTTTCTTACCGCGTTTGATCTGCTCTAAAATTTCTTTTAGCTGCACAGGATCAAGGTCAAATCCCTGCTTACTAGCCTCTTTTGTTTGAAATAGCTTTTTAATCTCTACATAAGTTGAAACCATCGTAGCTTCAGGCACACGAGCTATGATGTCTTCCTTGCTAAGCTTTATGATATCTTTTAGGATGCTTTTGTGATTTTTCTTAAGTTCGTCGCTAAACATAGGAAGTTTATACTCAAGTCTTTTAAGCTCCCTATCAAACTCATCATCACTCTTTAGGGCTGTTTCCATCGACTTTACGATCTCGCTTATAAGTTTGCTTGTGGGTCCTAGATCCATTAGCTTGTCTTTTAGAATTTTCTTTTTAAAGGCTAATGTTAGCTTTGCTAAAAGTTCATCTTCTTGCTCGACATCGCTTTGTTTGTTAGCCATTTTCATCCAGTCTTTTTTAGCCTTTTCAAGCGCTTTGAAGCTCTCTATAACCTTTTCGGCTCTTTTGTCCTCTTTTTTAGAAGGTTTTTTTGAGGTTTCCTCTTCAAATTCCGCCTCTTCGTCAAATTCCTCCTCTTCTTCGTTTTCGCCGTTATCTTCATCATCAAAGCTCTTAAATAGTTCCTTGACTCTTCTTTCACGGTTTATGAGCGGCTCTTTGTAATCAAGTATGAAATCAATCAGATACGGCACGGAGCAAAAGGCATCGATGATGATATCCTCGCCAAGCTCGATCTTTTTGCTTATTTCTACCTCTTCGTCTTTTGTAAGTAGCGAAATTTGCCCCATTTCGCGTAGATACATACGCACGGGACTATCTGAGCGTGACCACTCAAGCAGATCATTCTCGCTGGCAAGGTCAAATTCGTCTTCCAAGATTTCATCTTGAAGCTTTTCACGCTCCTCTTTGCGCTTTTTAGCGTCCTCGATGTTTTTCATCTTAGCTATTTCAGCCGCTGTTATTAGTTTGATTTTGTGTGTTTTAGCTAGGGCTTCTACTTTTTTTGCGATCGCGCTTGTAGGCGCCTTTTCAAAAAATTTGATAAGTTTTTCGTATGTTACGTAGCCCTTGGAATTCTCTTTAAATAACTCTTCAACGAGGGATAAAGTCTCTTTTTTTGCGCTGCTCATTAGCTTCCTTTGCCGTCCGTAGTTGTTTGAAGTAAAAAGTATGTATTATACCGAGATTTTCTTAATCTTTGCCAAAATATAGTTTGGAACACAACTTGCTTAATCTTTTTTGAGATATTAAAATTTAGGAAATTTTATAATGCAAAACGGATATTATCAAGCTACCGGCGCGATGGTTACGCAGTTTAACCGCCTTGATGTCATCTCAAATAACCTTGCAAACATAAACACAATCGGCTTTAAGCGTGACGATGTGGTTGTGGGTGATTTTGAGAGAATTTTTCAGGAATTTAGAGATGTTTTGCCGCTTGAAAATCACACAAAGCAGGCTGCTAAATTTTTAAATAGAACTATTGATAGAGTGCCTCAAATTTCAGAACAGTATGTTGATTTTAGTAATAGCGGGATGAAATTTACGGGCAATACGCTTGACTTTGCCATAAAGCGTGAGGATATTTTTTTCTTGGTTGAAACCAAAACCGGAGAAGTTAGACTTACTAAAAATGGCTCTTTTAGCCTTGATGATGAGGGATTTTTGGTTACAAAAGAGGGCTTTAAAGTGCTTCCAAATAACTATTTTGAAGGCGGAGCAGGTGGGATACAAATTCCGCAAGACGAGAGGTTAAGTGTGGATAAAAACGGAAATATCTACGCAAATGATGAGCAGATCGCAAGATTTTATCTGGCTCAACCAAAAGAGATAAGAAATCTTACAAAAGAGGGTGATAATCTATATGTTTTGCCGAATTTAAAGGAGTTAAGAGATCTTGGCGATGATGTTGATGCCGTTGCTCAGGGCTATACTCAAATTTCAAACGTAAATGCCGTAACCGAGATGGTAGGGCTTATCGAGACGAACCGATTGGTTGATATGTATCAAAAAGTGATGAGAAGCCATATGGACGATCTTAACCAAGACGCTATCAGCAAGCTGGCTTCAACTAAGGTTTAAGATAAATTTACGCTACTAAATTTATGGCGTAAATTTAAACTAGTAAATTTACGTTCTAATCAGTTTTTGGAACGTATTTTGCTAAAAATTTTAAAATTTATAAACAAAAAAGACAAAAACAAAAAGGATAAGCCATGATGAGATCGATTTACTCAGCTGCAACCGGCATGATAGCGCAGCAGACCCAAATAGACGTAACCTCACACAATATCTCAAACGTAAATACGATGGGATATAAGAAAAACAGAGCCGAATTTGCCGATCTTATGTATCAGGTAATGGAGTATGCGGGCACTTCGACCAGCTCTACGACAAAAAGCCCTACAGGCATAGAGGTCGGTCTTGGCGTGCGCCCTACGGCGATAACTAAAATTTTCTCGCAAGGACATTTTAAAGAAACAAGCAATAACCTTGATATGGTTATTGCTGGGCATGGATTTTTTCAAGTGCAACTTCCTGACGGCACCACGGCTTATACCAGAAATGGAGCCTTTAAGCTTGATAGCGAAGGCACGATAGTAAATTCAGACGGATATCCTTTGATCCCGCAGATGAGCATACCTGCCGATGCTACTCATATCTCGGTAGGCACGGACGGCACGGTTTCGGTCTTGCAGCCTGGCAATGTCGAGATGACACAGATCGGTCAGATAGAGCTTGCAAATTTTATAAACCCAAGCGGGCTTCACGCGATGGGCGATAACAACTACCTTCCTACAGGCTCAAGCGGCGATGTGGTAGTAGGAACGGCAGGACTTGACGCATTTGGTCAGATCAAGCAAGGATTTGTCGAGATGAGTAACGTTCAGTTGGTTGAAGAGATGACCGATCTTATCACCGGTCAGCGTGCGTATGAAGCCAATTCAAAGGCGATAACGACAAGCGATGATATGCTTCAAATCGTAAATAATCTTAAGAGATAAGCCATGATATATCTTATCTTGATAATCGCGCTTATCCTTGGAATTTGGGTGTTTGATGCGATATATTTTGGCGAGAGTTCAAAAGGACTATAAAATTTAATAAAATTTGAGTAATATTCGCCTTAAATTTTAAATCGCAAGGCGAATATTGAGCTTTTATACTATTTTTAAGATCACAATCCCCGTTATGCTAGGCTTCATCCCGCTTGGTATAGCCTTTGGCTTGCTTGCGGAAAATATAGGCGTAGCTCCTCTTATGACCATGGCTTTAAGCTTGATAGTATATGCTGGAGCAGGGCAATTTGCCTTGCTATCGATGCTTAGTGCCGGCACGGGTTTGGTTGAAATTTTTATCGCAAGTTATGTTATAAATTTGCGTCATACTTTTTATTCGCTCGCCCTTTTAAAGGACTTTAAGGGGCTTAAATTTAAATACTACAACATCTTTGCCTTAACCGATGAAAGTTTTGCGATATTTAAGACGCTTAAGACAAATTCGCAAGATGAAAAAGACAAGGCATACACGCTTATAAATTTGCTTACTCAAACTTACTGGGCGGTCGGCACTCTGCTTGGAATTTTAGTCGGCAAGGGTATTAGGATTGATTATAGCGGGATTGAATTTTGTCTAACGGCGCTTTTTATCGTCCTTGCTATCGAGATGTTTAAGGATGATAAAAACTACAAGCTTCTTTTCTTTTCGCTTGGACTGGGCGTGTTTGCAACCGCGTTTTTCCCGCCGTCATATATGCTTTTGTTATCGCTTTTTATTGGATTTACGGTTATTGTCGTAGCAGATAGGATAAAATGAGCGATATCTTAACTTCAGGCATAAATTTAAACTCAAGCTCGTTTGTTATGTTGTTGGTTGTGCTAACCGCTACGGTTGCGACGTTTTTAACCAGAGTTACGCCGTTTTGGATATTTAAAAAAGACAAGCCAAGCAAGTGGCTTTTAAGCGTTGAGCGACATATGGGGCTTTTTATAATGGTTATTTTGGTCTTTTACGCCCTTAAGGATACCAATTTTAAGGAATTTCCTTTTGGTGGACGCGAGATCGTTTCTGCTGTTTGCGCTATATTAATTCATCTTAAATTTAAAAATGCGCTTTTAAGCATAGTTTTTTCAACGGCTCTTTATATGTTTCTTTTGAGAATTTGGTAGAAAAATTAAAAAATAATAAAAAAATAATATTAATTGACTTTATATAGTTTAAAGTGTATAATTCAAGCTGAAATTTCAAAATACAAGATCTTGTCGGTTTGAAACTTAAACTTCAAAGGAGATTTAATATGCGTTTTTCGTTAAAGGTGTTTATCGTGATGATTTTTAGTGCTACGATGGCTTTAGCAAAGCCTACGATTTATATTTTAGCAACAGGCGGAACGATCGCGGGAAGCGGATCGGGAGCTCTTGATACAAGCTATACTTCAGGAACCGTAACGGTTGATAAACTAATAGCCGCCGTGCCTGATATCAACAAGATCGCAACGATCAAAGGAGAGCAAATTTCAAATATCGGCTCTCAAGAGATGAATAATGAGGTTTGGCTAAAGCTTGCAAATAGAGTAAACGAGCTGCTATCAAGCGGTAAAGCAGACGGCGTGGTTATCACACACGGAACCGATACCATGGAAGAGACCGCGTACTTTTTAAATTTAGTCGTTAAGAGCGATAAGCCTATAGTTATGGTTGGCGCTATGAGAAACTCGACATCGCTAAGCGCAGACGGTCCTTTGAATTTGTTTAACGCCGTAAATGTAGCTATGAGCAAAGATAGCGTAGGCAAAGGCGTGGTTGTAGTGATGAATGATGAAATTCACGCTGCTAGAGAGGTTACTAAGATGAATACGACAAGCGTTGATACCTTTAAGTCGCCAAATACGGGTAGAATTGGAACCGTCTTTTATGGCAACGTAAAATACTACATGACCCCTGCTAGAAAGCATACCGTAAATAGTGCCTTTGATATCGCTAAGATAAAAGAACTTCCGCGTGTAGATATCATTTATAGCCACTCAAACGACAATCCTGATTTTATAAATACCGCAGTTAAAATGGGTGCAAAAGGTATAATTAATGCCGGTATGGGCAACGGAAATCCATTCCCAAGTGCTCTTGAGGCTCTAGGTGAAGCGGTAAAAGGCGGCGTAGTCGTGGTTAGAGACTCTCGTGTAGGTACAGGTGAGACTACCATGAACGGCGAAGTTGATGACACTAAATACGGATTCGTAACAAGCGATAATCTAAACGTTCAAAAGGCTCGCGTGCTACTTATGCTTGGTCTTGCGACAACTAACGATAAAGCGAAAATTCAAGAATTTTTCCTTACTCATTAAGTTTTAATAGGCGGCAAATTCAGTGTCGCCTATTAAATTTTTATCTTAAATTTATCCTTTTTCTTTTAAAATTCAAAATTAATTTTTTAAATTAAGGCATTTTGCTTGAACTATCTTCTTTTTGTCGCCACATTTTTTCCTATAAGCTTAATGCCGGGCATAAATATGACCTTTATCTTGGGGCTTAGCATGAGCATAGGCTATAAGCGCTCTTTTGCTATGCTACTTGGACAGCTCTTTTCGGTAGGATTTATAGCCTCTATTTGTATATTTGGTGCAGGAGCTTTGCTTCTTAAATTTGAAGTGGCATTTAGAATTTTAAAATTTTGTAGTGCGCTTTATATCATCTATCTTGGCGTTATGCTCTTTTTTAGTCGCGGCAAACTAAGCGTTAAAAGCGTGAAAAATGATAAAAACCACAAAGAGCTATTTATTAAAGGACTCATAGTAAGCATATCAAACCCGAAAGCATGGATATTTTTAGCTGCGATTTTACCGCCCTTTTTAAACCCGAACGACCCTTTTGGTATAGAGGCTTATTTGCTTTTGTTTCTGCTGGTTCTCATCGAGTTTATCTGCCTAAACATCTACGCTCTTGGCGGAAGCATGCTTAAAAAATTACTTATAAACCACTTGCGCGCACTTGAGATAGCAACCGCTTCTTTGATGTGTATGGTGGGCGTTTGGATGCTCAGCATCTAGGGCTGTTCGATCACGCAAATTTCATTTTTAATAATCGCTCTTATCGTAAAATAGCTTACTAAACATATGAAAAATACAAGCAAGATAAATAAAATCACGCTTAAAATCGCAAAAAACAGCTCGCCGCTTAGTTCGTATGCTCTTAAAAATGCCATGCTAGAAGCCGCGGTAGGAAAGGTAAATGCCCACCACGATAGGAAGAAATTTAGCTTTGTAAAATTGCGAAACATAAAAAGTATAAGAAGCACGAAAAATAGAGTTAGGTTTAATAAAATTTGAGCCGTCGTATCAAAATTGCCGGTAAGTTTCAAGTAGCCTAAAAATCCTACTGCAGGCGGAGCTATGAGTATAAAAAGGGTAGGGATAAATTTCTGCGCGAGCTGATCGTGAAAGATAATGCGATAAAAAACGATAGTAAATAAAACCACCCAAAAAAACATTCCCACGCTAAAGTAATACCACAAAAACAAGCTAGACTCTTTGCTTGCGATAACTACTACGAGGTTGCCGACTATCGGGATGAACCAAGCGGGATTTGAGTGAGATATTAGCATGTTTTTATTTATCCAGAACGAAACCACGTAAAGCGTCAAAAAGCTTTGAATCGCAAGCGCAAAATAAAATAAAATTTGATGCACAAGATCAAATTCACGCCACATCGCAGATAGCAAAAATAGCGAAATGCTAAATGCCGCAAAGAAATTTATCTTGATGGGATGGGCAAATTCCTCTCTAACCTGCTCGTTAAATTTTATAAATTTAATCAGATAAATAGTGGTGATAAGGATAAAAACCAAACTTGTTATAGATCTTAAAATTTCAAATACGAAATTTGATAGACTAAAGACCAAATTTAGCTTCTCGTAAGCAAGACTTAGCCCTCCAAGCCCCATAATAACGGCAAAAAACATAATCGGAAAGTTCTTTATCTTACTCATTGCACCATTTTTATTTTGAAATTCGCTCATAAAAATCCTTTTAATTTATTTTTATGCAATATTACCTATAATGGCTATATTTCTCAGTGACGTTGTCACAAAGGATTGTTATGCTAAGCAAAGAAGATAAAAAAATTTTAGATGATGAATTTATAAACAGGTTTGAAATTTCTCCAACAGACGCTAAGAAAATTTATGAAAGCGCAGTTGCAAAGAGGCTTAAAAAGGGAGCTTTAATATATAGCAAAGATGAAAACTGCGGTTACATCATAGTAAAAAGCGGTGTTTTAAGGGCGTTTATAACCTCTCAAAATCTCAAGGAGATAACGATATTTAAGCTTGAAAGCGGCGATAATTGCGTTATTTGTTCATCTTGCACCATGAGTTCTTTTGATACCGAGATAATGCTTAGCATACAAGAAGACGTCGAGGCGATACTTATACCGATTCAAATTTTTAAGGATATTAAAAGCAGCTATGCAAGCGTGCTAAATCATGCTCTTAGTCTGATTTCTGCCAGGTTTGCCGCTGCCATAAGCGTTATGGAGCAAGCTCTCTTTGCGCCTCTTGTAAGTAGGGTTAAAAATTTTTTAATGGAAAATTCTAAAAACGGCGAAATAACCATCACTCACGAAGAGCTTGCAAATCACCTTGGAAGTGCGCGTGAAGCCGTTTCAAGGATATTAAAAGAGATGGAAAAAAGCGGAGCGATATCTCAAAAAAGAGGCAAAATTTACCTGCTTGATAGCACTCTTTAAATTTGTTTTTAAAGGCAAATTATCTTTATACGCTTTATGTTTTTTTATGGATTAAAATTAAGTGATAATGTTACAGATAAAAAATTTGTTTTTAGCTATCATTCTAATAAACTAAAACAAAGGACATAAAATGCTAAGCACGAAAAGTAGGGCTATAAGAGTGATTTTTGGAATTTTGTTGATGGCTTTGATATGGTATTTTTTTAAAAGCTATTGGGCTTTGATAGGGCTTGTTCCTATCGTTGTAGGGCTTACGGGATTTTGCCCGGCATGCTATTTTATGGGCAAGTGCTCCATAAAAAGATAAATTTGCTTATCCTTTCTTATTCAAGGCTTTAAAGGCGATTTTTAGATTGCTTTTAAAGCTCTTTTATTCGGTATTCTTAATTATATTTGATGAATTATTTAGCTTTATTTTGTTAAAATCAGACAAAATTTAACGATAAGGTTTGATATGAAACAAGGTAAAGTTTGGAAATTTGGCGACAATATAGATACCGATATCATCATCGCCGCACGCTATCTAAACACCTCTGACGAAAATGAACTTGCAAAGCACATAATGGAAGATGCCGATCCTAAATTTAGTTCTAAAATTTCAAACGGCGACATTATAGTAGCGGGCGAAAATTTCGGTTGCGGAAGCAGTAGAGAGCATGCTCCTTTGGCTCTTAAGGCGGCAGGCATAGGAGCCATAGTAGCAAAATCTTATGCGAGAATTTTTTATAGAAACAGCTTTAATACGGGTCTTTTGATACTAGAGATAAGCGAGACTGACGAGATAAACGAAGGCGATGAGCTTAAAATCGACGTTGATAGCGGCGTGATAGTAAATTTAAGCACTAAAAAAGAGTATAAATTTAGCCCGATACCTGAATTTATGCAAGAGCTTTTAAAAAGCGGCGGACTTATCGAATATGCGAAGAAAAATTTACAAGGAAAATGATGAAGAGATATAATATTGCGGTAATTAAAGGCGACGGGATCGGTCCTGAGATAGTAGATGAGGCTGTAAGGGTTCTTGATGTGGTTAGTGCAAAGCACGGATTTGAGCTTAATTATGAGTTTTTCTTAATGGGCGGAGCTGCGATTGATGTTTTTAAAGAGCCGCTTCCTGATGTTACACTGCAAGGTGCGCTAAATAGCGATGCGGTACTTTTTGGAGCGATAGGCGGAGATAAATGGGATAATATGCCTCGCCATTTGCGACCTGAAAGCGGACTTTTAAAGCTTAGAAAAGAGCTAGGGGCTTACGCAAATTTGCGTCCTGCATTTGTATTTGACGAGCTTGTGGATGCCAGCACCCTTAAGCCAAGCGTGCTTCAAAATGTGGATTTTATAGTAGTTCGCGAGCTAACTGGAGGAATTTACTTTGGACAGCCTCGTGAGAAGAAAGACGGTAGCGCTTTTAACACCATGATATACACAAAACCTGAAATTGAGCGCATAGCAAAGGTTGCCTTTGAAGCGGCGATGAGTCGCAAGAAACACGTCTGTATGGTTGATAAGGCAAACGTACTTGAGACTAGCCAGCTTTGGCGCGAAACGGTTGCCGAAGTTGCCAAGAGCTATCCTGAGGTGAAGCTTGATTTTATGTATGTGGATAACGCGGCTATGCAGATGGTAAGAAACCCGCGCCAATTTGACGTGATACTTACTGAAAATTTATTCGGCGATATATTAAGCGATGAGGCAAGCATGGTAGTAGGCTCGATAGGGTTGCTTCCAAGTGCGAGCATAGGCGGCAAGGTAGGCATTTACGAGCCTATCCACGGATCGGCTCCCGATATCGCGGGGCAGGGCATAGCAAATCCTATCGCTACGATATTAAGCGCCGCAATGCTGCTTAGATATTCATTTGGCGAAGAAGAGGCTGCAAAAGATATAGAAAATGCCGTGCAAAAAGCACTTGCAGAGGGCTATAGGACAAAAGATATAGCCGAATTTGGCGCTAAAGAGGTCTGCTCTACAAGCGAAATGGGCGGAATTATAGTTGATTTTATAGACGCATGATGAAAAATACTATAACCGAAGCTTTGATATATGAGGCCCAAGGGCTTAAAGATGACGCGCTTTTAGTTTATAGAAACATTCTTAAAGCAAGCCCTGATAATAAGGACGCCCTAAACGCCATCAAGCGTCTTAGCGGTCTTAGAAAACGCGATAAGAGCGTTAATGAGCAGATGCGGGATTTTTTTATAAACATGAAAACAAGCGAAGAGATAAATGAATTTAAAAGGTGGCTGATTAAGATATGAAACTTGAAGATATTGCAAAAATGGCTATCGACGAGGTTGCCGCAGAGCTTGAAAACGCTAAAGAACATGAGCCAAAAGAGCCTGCAAGGCAACCCATAATCATAGAAGAGAGTAAAATTAACGGCGAGATAAACGGCGAAGAGATATTTTTACGCAATCTCAAAGAGCGAATTTTAGTGCTTTTTGAAGGACTAAACGCAACCAGTAGGGAAAATTTAGAAGACAGACTTGAACTTACGCTAAAATTTTTGGAATTTGTGCTTGCAAATGTCGAAAATCGGCTTGAAAATCTCCAAACTAAATGAACTAAATAGAGTGCGAGATATACTCTCGCCTCACACGAGTCGCGCATATCTGGTAGGCGGAGTTGTGCGCGATATACTTCTTGGCAAGCTTAGAGCTACCGGCTTAAAAGCGAAATTTAAACCCGAAAAAACAGACTTTGATATAGAAATTTATGACATTGAGCCTGCTAAATTTGATGCTTTGATGAATGAAAACGGCGCAAGCGGAGTTGGGAAAAGCTACTTTGTCTATAAATTTGAAAATTTTGATCTATCCTTGCCTCGCACCGAAAGTAAAGTAGGCGATGGGCACAAGGCGTTTGAAGTAAGTTACTGTAATGACGAAAAGCAGGCTTCAAAGCGCAGGGATTTTACTATAAACTCCATGATGATAAACATCTTTAGCGGTGAAATTTTAGACTTTAACGGCGGGATGAGCGATCTTAAAAAGGGTGTTTTAAGACATATCGATGATGAGAAATTTTGCGAAGATAGTCTTAGGGTTTTAAGGGCTGTGCAGTTTAGCGCTAGACTAAATTTTATGGTTGCACCAAAGACGTTAAAACTAATGAAAACTCTTAGCATAGACGATCTTAGCAAGGATAGGATATCAGGCGAGCTAATGAAGCTTTTTAGAGCCAAATTTCAAGATTTGGGAGCTAGATATCTATATAAGCTTGGGCTTTTTAAAGCTCTTTTTGGATTAAATTTAAGCCGCAATAAGGCTGATAATTTTATCAAAAAGCTAGCAAGCGCTATCAAATTTCAAAAAGATGAGCGAGAGTTTTTGTATCTGCTTGCAGGTATGTTTGAGTTAAAAGAGCAAATTTTAAAGGAGCTAAATTTGCCAAATAGCTTTAAGGCTTGCTTTACTCAGCCGTTTTTTAGCCGCAGAGTAAGCGATAAGGAACTTTTGGAAATTTCTCTTAAAATGCCTCTTAAAGAGTGGCTTGGTCTAAATTCGGCCAGTCTTGTAAAAAGAGCTAAGAAATTTAGCGTATATGATAAGAAATTTGACGCCAAAATAGACTCTGCAGCAGTTATAAAAGAGGGCTTTAAAAACGAGCGGATAGCGGCTGAAATTTTAAGGCGCCAAAGGCTAGCCGTAGATGAATTTTTAAAAGATTTTGCTCGCTAAATTTTTAAAATAAACCTCCATTTAATAGATATAAAAGCGCAATTTAGCTAAAATCAGAGCTTATTTAAAAGAGGTTAGATGAAAAAATACATACTTAAAATTGAGTGTCAAGACGAAAAGGGCTTGATTTATAGAATTTGTGATGTGGTCTTTAAATATCACCTTAATATCGAAACGAACAATGAATTTGTCGATTATGACAGCAATAGATTTTTCATGCGGGCTTCGCTTGCAGGAGAGGTGAAGACTGCCGAATTTGTCGGCACGCTTGAGGCGTTTTTACCAAAGGGTGCTATCATAGAGTGCATCGAGGCTACCAAGAAAAATATCATTATCTTAGCGACTAAGGAAGCGCATTGTATCGGCGATCTGCTTATAAAATTCGATAGCGGCGAGCTAAATGCAAATATCCTTGCGGTCATCGCAAATCGTGAAAATTTAAAAGAGCTTGTAAGCAGATTTGATATCCCGTTTCACTATATCAACGCAGACGGTATAGAGCGCGATAAGCACGAAGAATTGGTGCTTGAGGCTATGAGTAAGTATAAATTTGATTATGCGGTTTTGGCAAAATATATGAGAATTTTATCGCCAAATTTCGTTAAGCGTTATCCAAAGCAAATTATCAACATACATCATTCGTTCTTGCCCGCATTTATCGGCGCAAATCCTTATAAGCAAGCTTATGAAAGAGGAGTTAAGATCATCGGCGCTACGGCGCATTTTGTAAATGACGATCTTGATGAGGGTCCGATAATCGCTCAAGACGTTATTAGCGTAAATCACGAAATGAGCTGGCAACAGATGCAAAAAGCAGGCAGAAGCTGCGAGAAAAACGTGCTTTCGGCAGCACTTGATCTTGCTTTGGAAGATAGACTTTTCGTGCATAAAAATAAGGTTATAGTCTTTTAATGTTTAACATTGTTCTTGTAAGTCCGCAAATTCCTCAAAACACAGGCTCTATCGGCAGAATGTGCGTCAATGCGAATTTGAATTTGCACATCATTAAGCCAACCGTGTTTGATCTAAGCGAAAAAGCCGTTAGACGAGCAGGACTTGATTACTGGAAGGATTTAAAGCTTAGCGTTTGGGAGAGCTTGGATGAGTTTTTGGGCTCAAATGCAAAATTTGAAGATAGGTTTTTTTACGCTACGACAAAGACGGATAGATTTTATTTTGACGTTAAATTTAAAGAAGGGGATTTTATCTTTTTTGGAGGCGAGAGTACGGGGCTTCCTATGCAGCTTATGCAAAGAAATTTCGCTAACGCTATAACTATTCCTATGGGAAAGCTCGGAAGAAGCTTAAATTTGGCTACGAGCGCAGGAATTATCACATACGAAGCAATACGCCAAAATATCGATAAATTTGATTTAAGGAACACTATTTGAAAAAATTCTTACTTTTTTTAGTTGCTGCCGCTTTTGCTTTGGCTAGCGAGCTTAGCATAGCGACTTACAATGTCGAAAATCTCTTTGACGCTAAAAACGACGGAAGCGAGTATAAAGACTTCGTAATCGGTAAATCGGCATGGAATTTAAAAGAGGCAAACGCCAAATTTGACCGAATCAAAGAGGATATAAAAAGACTTGATGCCGATATAATAGCGCTTCAAGAGATAGAAAATGAAGAAATTTTAAAAGAGCTTATGAGGCAGACGGGGTATAAGTATTTTGCCTTTTCAAAGGATAAAAGAGCGCCTATAGGGCTTGGACTTTTGTCAAAAATAAAGCCGCTTAAAACTCAAATTTTCAAAGTGCCAAACGTAAAAACAAGAGATATCGTAATGGTTGATTTTGAGCTTGACGGCGAGGTTTTTAGCGTATATGTAAATCATATGCCTGCGCAAAAAAACTCGCTTAAAAGCAGACAAACAGCCTTTAGAACGCTCAAAAACGCTATACAAGAGGATAAAAACGCTATTTTGCTGGGTGATTTTAACACTCCATACGGAGAAAAATCTTTGCTAAACGATATACTGATTAGCAGGCAGATGAGCGATTTGTGGGAGTTTTTGCCAAAAGATGAAAGATATTCGCATATAAATTTAAGCCCGATTGATCACGTCGTGATGTCAAAAAGTATGTTTGATAAAAGAGGTATAGAGTATGTTTATGGCAGTTTTGAAGTCGTAAAACCTCTAAATTTCGCTAATTCAAAGCCAAAATTCGGCGAAAAGATTGCGGGACTAAATTCCGATCATTTTCCGCTTAGATTTAAAATTAGCATTGGCAAAAAGGCAAATGAATTTACTAAAGCAAGTATAGACACTCTTTTTAACAACCCAAGCAAAACACCTTATGAGCTTGAGAAAGTTTGTGTCATATACAAGGATAAAAAAGGCTTTATCATATCGCAAAACGGACGCGGAATTTACGTATATGACCCTGATAACAGCTATTTGCTCGGAAGCGTAATGGACGTGGTCGTAAATAGTATCGGCGAATTTAAAGGCGCTCTTGAAGTAAATTCCATGAGAGTGGTTAAAATGCATGATAAGCTTGCCGATGTCAAAACGCAAATGCTAAGTGCTAGCAGGCTAAATGAGGCCAGAGCCGGAGACGTGATAGAAAGCATTTCAGGCGAGATAAAAAAAGGCAGGCTCATCACGCCTTACGGAAGCGTTAGGGTTTATAGCCCTAAAGGCAAATTGGCCGATACAAAAAATGCGGAATTTAAAGCCGTGCGCGTGGGGGTTTATAAAGGCGAAATTCAGTTGGTGGTCGAGTGATGGCGTTGCTTGATAGCTTGATACTGGTTGCTTTTGTGCTTTTTATGGTGTTTTTGGTGCGCGGATTTGTCGTGCAGATGAGAGATAAAAATGAAAAAAGAAAACTTAATAAAAAAGATGAAATTTAAAGAGAGTGAGTTATGAAAAAAGAGCTTTTAATTGAAATCGGCGTTGAAGAGTTGCCGGCGATTCCGTTTTTGAAAGAGGCGGGAAATATCAAGACCAAATGGCAAGAGGTGCTGGCTGAAAATAGCCTAAAAAGCGAGTGTGAGTTTTATTACACACCTAGAAGGATTGTCTTTTATCATCCTGAATTTGCGATTAAGCAGCCTGACGGATTTGCCGAATTTATAGGCGCTCCAAAGCAAGTTGCGATGAAAGATGGCGAATTTACGCCTGCTGCGCTTAGCTTTGCTAAAAAGTGCGGTATAGATATTAGCGAGCTGAAATTTGAGATGATAAACGGAAAAGAAGTTTTGTATCATAAAAAGCCGGTTGAAGGAAGACCTAGTAAAAAGCTACTTGGCGATATGATAGAGAAATTTTTACTAAGCCTAAATTTTGGCAAATCAATGCGCTGGGGAGAGGGCAAATTCGAGTTTATCCGTCCGATTAGATCGTTTCTTTGTCTGCTTGACGGTGAAGTTGTTGAGTTTAATAAATTTGACGTGGCGTCATCAAATAGCATCTATCAGCACAGAAGCGTTAGCTATGAGAAATTTAGTGTAAAAAACGCTCGCGAATACTTTGATAGCATGGATAAGATAGGCGTGATTTTAGATCAAGAAGCTCGCAGGCAGAAAATTCTCGCTCAGTTTAAGAACATAGAACAAGAAAGCGGCTTTAGCATAGAGATAGATGAGGCTTTGCTTGATGAGGTTGTGGCGATTACGGAATTTCCGACCGCTTTGCTTGGCGAGTTTGACGCAAAATTTTTAGAGGTGCCAAGCGAGGTTATTATTACTTCCATGAAAGAAAACCAACGCTATTTCCCGGTATTTAAAAACGACAAACTAAGCAATCATTTCGTAGTGGTAAGCAACGCAATATGCGATGACTATGCGCTTATTATAAAGGGTAACGAAAAAGTGCTTCGCGCAAGACTAAGCGATGCTATGTTCTTTTGGCAAAGCGATTTGGCGGCTGAATTTAGTCCTGAAAAGCTTAAAAACATAACATATCTAAAAGAACTTGGAAGCACTTACGATAAAGAGTTAAGAGAGCTTAAGGTGGCTCATGAGTTGGCTAAAATTTATGCAGATAGACTCAAGACCGAGGTGGGCGAGCATTATGAGAATTTGCTTGAAAGAGCGGTAATGCTTAGCAAGGCTGATTTGACAACGCAGATGGTTTATGAATTTCCTGAGCTTCAAGGCGTGATGGGCGGATACTACGCAAGGGCCAAGGGCGAGAGTGAGGCGGTAAGTTTGGCGATATCCGAGCAGTATCTGCCAAGTGGTGAAAATAGCCGGTGTCCAAGCGGTATATTTAGCTCGGTTGTTGCGATGAGCGCAAAGATCGATACGCTCATGGGGCTATTTAGCGTAGGCAAAATTCCAAGCGGGAATAAAGACCCATACGCTTTGCGCCGCGCCGCAAACGGTATTATCAAGATCGTGCTAAATGAAGGGCTTAAATTTAACGTGAGCGAAATTCTTAGCTCGCTTGCGCCAAATTACGCGAAATTTGATCTAAAAACGCTTGAAAATTTTATATTTGATAGGCTTTATACGTTTTTTGACGTCAACCCTTCGATCATCAAAGCTTGTATAGCAAGCGAGAAAAAGGATATATTAGCTCAGTGTGAAGCTATAAATGCGCTTAGTGAAATTAGTGCAGCGAGTGATTTTAGAGAGAATTTCAGCACCTTTAAACGCCTTGCAAATATCATTAAAGACGAAGAGATAGGCTTGGCGAATGAAGCCTTGTTTGAAAACAATGCCGAAAAAGAGCTTCAAGCGAAATTTAAAGAGGCTATAAGCAAAGATGAGCCTTATAAAGAGCGCTTGCAAAGCCTGTTTGGATTAAAGTGCGCGATTGACGGCTTCTTTGATAAGGTTATGATAAACGTTGATAATGAGCAAATTCGCAAAAATCGCATCGCGCTAATCGGACAAATTTACAAAGAATTTTTAAAAATCGCAGACATAAAAGAGATAAGTCTTTGATAAAATTTGGCGGTATTGTCGCTTGACCGTACCGCCGTTTTGATTTTGAGGGCTAAATTTGAGATACTTTATCAAAACTCCTGAATGCATAAAGCTTGATAGTGATGAAGAGATAGTATGTGAATATCTTTGCTGCATAAGGTTTTTAGCCCTTCTTAGAATTATTTTTAGTACTCTCTTTATCATAGCTTCGTATTTCATTTTTATAGAAAATTCTATTTTTCATAAATTCGGTGCAGTAGTGCTTGGTATAACCTTTATTGTGCTTGTTTATAGAGATGTATTGGGATTTATCAGGCAAGGACTTGTAGTAACAAATAAAAATTTAATAACCTTTGTAGGCGAAAAATTCCCATTAGATAATATTTGCTTTCTATGTGAGAGTTACAGGAGTTTTTCTACACTCGTTTTTTATAATCATAATAAAATAATTATAAGTTGTCATGTGTATAAAAATTTAGAGGATTTTGACGAGTTTTTATTATCTCTCTATAAGGTTTCTAAAAATAAAGAAATTTTATTTTACGGTTCGGATAGAATTAAATCTTGCAACGATGAGATGATAACAGGCGCAAGAATAAAGTTGGTAGAAGATAGTGTTGATAGATTATATCAGACTTAATGCACTCGTTAAATCAGCCATCCCTTGCGTATATACGGCAGAGGTTGTAACCGCATCAATCCCGGTAGCCGCATAAAGAGCTATGTTTTTAGCGTTTATGCCGCCGCTTGCGATAACGATAGCATTTGGGTTAGCTCTGTTTTTTAAATTTACAGCCTCTTTAAGCTCATTTATATTCATTTTATCACACTGAATCACGTCTATACCGGCCTTTAAAAGCTTAGCAAAATTCTCAAGATTTTCACACTCTACTGCGATCTTTTTTTCAGGAGCTTTGGCTTTAAAATTTGGAATTTGGGCTAAAAAATCATCAAAACCAGCATATGCTTTGATGTGATTATCAAAAAACAGCACACTATCGCTTAAATTTAGTCTATGAACTCCTCCGCCTCCTTCTAAAACCGCCTTTAAACAGAGCTTTTTAGCAAATGGAAATGTCTTTCTTGTGGTTAAAATTTGGCATTTGTCGCTTACTTTTCTTGCTTCTTTAAACATTAAATTCGTATAAGTTGAAATTTTACAAGCGTATTCAAGCGTGATTTGAGCTAGTTTCCAAGCCTTATGCACGTCATTATAGCTTCCTGAAATTTTAATTATCGTTTCGCCTTCTATTGCCTGCTTGGAATTTGGCACGCAAATTTTAGCCTCACATCCTAATAAATTTGCGATCTTAGCCGAGATATCAACGCAACTTACGATGATATCCTCTCTTGTTTTTATCTCCAAAACAGCGTTTTTATCTATATTTTGAAGGCTTGTCGTAAGATCAAAGTAGGGCAAGTCCTCGTTGATGTAGTCTAAAATTTCAGCTTCGCTTATCAGCATCTTTGATCTTTTTCGTCTTTGCGGTTTTGGCAAGTCTTTTCTCTACGGCTTGCTTCTTTTGGGTATTTATTATCATATTTTTAAAAATTCCGTTATCATAAAGTCCCGCATGATATAAAGAAAAGCCTACAAAAGCCCATCCTGAAGCGACATGAAGTCTTTTAGCGGCTTTGCTTTTTAGGTTAAATGAAGTAAGACAGACTGTCGCTAAAGTTACGCTCATGCCGACTTTAGCAACCTTTCTATGCGTGTTTAAATTTAAAAGCTCTCCGCTTATCATTATATTCCTTTCCAGCAAGTTGTGCCTTCTATACCGAGGCTTTCAGGGTGAAATTCCGGATTTACGCCTGCTTTGCGCTGATTTTCATAGTCCTTTAATACCTTCATGACGACCTTTGAAAGCAGAAGTATCGCTATGATGTTTATGGTGGCCATAAATGCCATGGTAACGTCTGCTATATTCCAAGCTATTTTTAAATTCATCTGCGAGCCTACAAATACCATAATAACCGCTGTAGCTTTAAATAGCAGCATAGGTTTATTGTCTTTGGTTAAAAATTTCATATTCGCTTGTGCGTAGTAGAAGTTACCTATAAGCGAAGTGATCGCAAATAGCACCACCGCAACAGTAGTAAAGTGAAGTCCTATATCGCCGTAATACTCTCTCATAGCCGCTTGAATGAGCGGAAGTGCCGTTAGTGGCTCGCCGTTTGCGGCTAGTTGCTTTGTAAGATAGGCCTTGGAAAATAATACTATAAGTCCTGAAGCTATACAGATAGTCATATCGATAAAAACCGAAAGAGCTTGCACTAGCCCTTGCTTTACCGGATGGCTTGTGTGTGCCGCTGCGGCTGCATTTGGCGCTGAGCCCATACCGGCTTCGTTTGAAAACAGACCGCGCTTAATGCCGATAACTATCACGCTGCCTGCAAATCCGCCAAATATCGCTTTAAAATCAAACGCACTATCTAGTATGAGCCTGATAACTTGCGGAATTTCGTCTAAATTCATGATGATAGCTATAAAAGCAAGCGTTACATAAGTAAGAGCCATGAAAGGAACTACATAAGAGCTTACCTTACCTATGACGTGGCTTTTTGAGAAAAACAGCAAGAAGCTAAACGCCATTAAAATTATCCCGATGGCAAACGGAAGAAGGCTGTCTTGAAATGAAACTCCGCTTCCGCTTTGATCATAATAAATTTCAAAAGCCGAAGTCATCGTATATGACTGAAGTCCGTTAAAACCGTAAGCGTAAGTAATGATCAGGATAACGGCAAACAGGCTTCCAAGCCACTTTATGCCAAGTCCGTTTTTGATGTAATACGCAGGACCTCCCTTGAACCCAAGCCTGTCTTTAGTCTTATAAACTTGCGCTAGGGTGCTTTCGGCAAACGCAGAAGCCGAGCCTAAAAACGCCATGATAAACATCCAAAATAGCGCTCCCGGACCGCCTGCGACTATGGCTGCGGAAATTCCCGCGATGTTGCCTATGCCTACTCTTGAGGCGGTTGAGATCATCAGCGCTTGAAACGGCGAAATTTGGTATTTGTTGTATTTATCTTTCTTTTCGACTAGCACCTTAAGGGCCTCAACAAACATCCTAAACTGAACAAATCTAGTGATGTAGCTAAAGTAAATTCCCGCAAAAATAAGAACAATAACTAAAAAATAGCTATATAAAAACCCGTTTAAAAAATCCAACTTATCGTTTATATCGTTTAAAAATTTATCCATTAATTATCCCAAGATTAAAATTTATTATGAATCACCCTTTTTAAGCCTTACGCCTTTCATGGAATTTGCAAGTAGTCCTATCGTGGTGCCGTTATGTAAAAATGCAGTTGCGATAGGGTTTAAAAACCCAAATGTAGCGCCTGCTAATATAAGCGAATTAATGCCGACCGTGGCGTTAAAATTCGTATTTATAAGTCGCATGGTTTTATTTGCCATATCTTTTGCCGTGACAACTGCGTATATATCGTCTTTTAGTAGGCTTATGTCAGCCGTGGCTTTTGCTATATCGGCACCCTTTTGCATACTTATACCGACATTTGCACGCATAAGGCTCGGTGCATCGTTTATGCCGTCTCCTATGAAAGCTACGTTTTTGCCCTCTTGTTTTAGGCGTTCTATGATCTTTGCCTTATCCGTAGGCAAACAGTTGGCAAATACCCTATCGATACCAAGCTCGTTTGCTACTTGATGAGCCTTACTTTGGATATCGCCGGTTAGCATTATGAGCTCTTTTACGCCCATTTTTTTAAGCTGCTTAAGTGCTTCTTTGGCGTTTTCTCTCATTGTATCTTTCATGGTTATTACGCCCAAGAGCTCTTTATCGTATCCTACGTAAAGAAGGGTTAGTCCGTTGGTAATGGCGTTGCTTATGATGCTTTCATGCTCTTTGAAGCAAATTTTCTCATCATCTTCAAGAAAATGCCTACTACCTATCACGACTTCCTTACCGCCCACATAGGTCTTAACGCCGTGAGCTACGATAAATTCAACCTCATCGTGGTGGATATGGTGAAATCCTATCTCGCGAGCCGCTTTTACGATAGCTTCTGCTACAGGGTGGAAGTAGTGCTCCTCTGCGCTTGCCGTTAAATTTAAAAGCTCGCTTTTGCTTACGTTTTCTTTAAATGAGTGGATTTCTACTACTTGTAAGCTTCCGTAAGTAAGCGTGCCTGTCTTGTCAAATACAAATGTATCCGCAGTGGCAAGTGCCTCTATGGCTTTTGCTCCTTTTATGAGAACTCCGTTGCGACCCGCCTTTGATATGCTTGACTTAAAGGCAACGGGAGTTGCAAGCTTAAGAGCGCATGAGTAATCAGCCTGAAGCACCGAAGCTACGCGAGTCATGTCGCTACTCATGATATAAGAAAGACCGGCAAGCGATAAGGTTACTGGCACTAACTTATCGGCAAGCTTGGTAGCCTTTAGACCGACGCTTGATTTTTCATTAAGTGAGCTTTGGATGTATTGCTTTATGCGAGCTGTCGCCGTCTCCTCGCCGACTCCCTCCGCCCAAATTTTTATGCGTCCATCCTCAACTACCGTTCCGCTCATCACACGGTCGCCGCGCTCTTTTTTCACGGGTTCGGCTTCACCTGTCATGGATACTTGATTTACGCTTGCCGCGCCTTCTACGATATATCCGTCTATGCCGATACTCTCGCCTGCACCCACTACTACGATATCACCTATCTTTACGCTTTCGGTGGCTACTTTCGTAAGGGTTTTTTTGCCTTTTTCTATCTTTTCTACCCAGACCTCTTCGATATTTGGCTTTGCAAGCTCTTTTACCAGATCATCACTTCTGTGAACTGCGCTTTCTTCCATGTATTCACCAAGCGCAAGCATCAAATTTGTACTGTTTGCCGCCAAGAAATCACGTCTTGCAAGACTTACTCCAACAGCCATTGATTCAAGTACTTTTGATGTAACCCCTTCGCTAAAAAGCTCCTTAATACCTTCGCTAAAAAGCGGAGCCGATGCGTAAAGCGTAGCTAATCCTTTAAATTTATGATCGGGCAAAAGCGGATTAAGCGCCATAGATAAAGCCGCTTTATAGATCTCTGCCTTGCTTGGCTCTTCTTTTGTTTTAGTTATATTTTTGATCTTTAAATTTTCTAAAAATTTAGTTATATCGTCTAAATTTGAGTAAAATTCTACGATTATGCTCTTTGCTTTTTTATTGAGCCTTACGCTTTTTACGTATTTAAATTCCGAAATTTGAGCCTCTAAAAAACTTTCATCGCAGTTTGAAGTGATCTCATCGCAGATAAACCTAACTCGGTTTTTGCTTTGATGAGCGATGCGAATTTTATTTTTGTGACTCAATTTCAGCCTTTACGTCTTCAAATCGTTCTTTTAGCTCCTCAAATCCGGCTTGAAGCAAATTTGATCCCTTTACGATAGCCGAGAATATCGCTTGTTGAGCTTTTTCATTTGATAACACGTAAGCTACCGCACCGCCTATTAAAGCTCCTTTGATGAAGTGAGCGGCGTTAAAATTTTCAGGAACGAAGTCTTTTAATGCGCCATTTACGCTCTTGTCAAAAGCGCTTGGCATGCCCGTAGTTCTTACGGTCGTTGTCGTCGTAGTAGTGCTTCCGTCATCGTTTAGCTTATTTACGGTTTGAGTTGAATTTATATAAGGGTTGTTCATATTTGTTCCTCTGGATTTATTAATTTTTCTGTTAATACTATAGTCCCTACTCCGATTGCCGTAGTAAGTGCCGCACCTATATAGTTTCTTCTTACGAGTTTATTTGAAGCGCTGATCGCACAAGCTGCGGCTATGCCTCCTTGCAAGCCTAGCTTTAGAGTTTTTTTAGTCGCTTCTTTGCAGCTTATGTTGCCTTTTTTGTATTCGTTGTAGCTTAGTCCGCCCACCGTTATGCCTGCGATTAAGGCTCCGCTTATCATATGATCTATAGGAAGCCTTGTTGTTGAAGTTAGCGGGTTCATTATTCAGCGCCTGCCGCCGGTGCTATTTCTACTTTAGGAGCAGCCGGTTTTTTAGCTCTTGGCGCTCTTTTTTTCTTTGCTGTCGGAGCTTTTTCTTCGGTTTTTTCTACTTTGGCTTCAGCTTTTTTTCTGCCTTTTTTGACCTCTTTTTTGATGTCTTTTGAAATTTTTTCAAATTTCTCTGTAGTAAATTCCTTTACCTCGTTTGCTACGTTTTTGCCTTTTTCAAGCCCGCACTCAAGTGCCGATTTTACTTTTTTTCTATTGTTAAATGCCGCTACGACAAGTCCGCCTGCCACAACTCCTGCTATAAATGGTAGTGCCATGTTGAATCCTTTATTGTTGGTTTTGTTTATCATCTTCTTTGCCTTCTTGTTTTATCATGTTGTTTAAAAATACCCCGGCAAGCCCACCTAGTGCAAGCCCACCGAAAAATGATATATGAGGACTGTTTAAAAGTGCCGCAATATCCTCTTGCGATCCTCTGCCTGAGGCTACTTTTTCTAAAATTTTACTCATCTCTTTAAATGAGTTTTCGTTAAATCCGCCAAAGCCGAATTTATCGCCGTATTCATACTTTTTATACTCATCTTTATCATCATCATCGCAATCATCTTTTTTATACTCTTTATACTCTTGCTTGTTGAAATTTGATGCGTAGCCATTTTGGGCATTTAGCTCGGTACATAGCTTTGCTTTAAGAGCAGGTATGTATTCGTTATGAGAAGTGGCCCAAAGTCTAAATAATATATCTCTTAAGCCCTCATCATTGCAATTTTGAGTTAAATTTTCATAGGCGGCATTTAATTCTATCTCATAATTAAGAGCTTTTATAAGCGAGCTTTGAATGTCGTTTGACGGCGCAAAAAAGCACTCCTGCTCTTTATAACTAACGCTTCCGTAGCTTTGCTCTAAAAGCGTTAGACCGCTTTTTCTAACCGCTAAAATTTGAGCAAAGACATCATCTTGCTTTTGCAAATTCTCATACAGCTTTACGCCTCTTGACTCAAGCGCGCACGCCGTAACTAAGATTTCATCAAAATTCTCATTTTGCATATATATTCCTTGCAAGTTCGTTTATCCTGATTGAAATTTGATCCATGTTTCTGCCCGCAAGCAGATCGTCCCAAATTTCTTTTGCAAATACTTCTTTATCGTATTCTATGGTTACCGAGCCTATAAGTTTATTAAATTTGACGCTTTTTATGCCGTCTATACTGTTTATCATCTCGTCTATTTTGCTTATGTCTAAATTTTGCGCTTCGTCTTTTATCTTGCTGCTAACGCGCACTCTTAAGCGTCCTGCAGTGTGGTGAATCGGCGTGAAATACGAAGCTATCTTTAAAATCATATCCGTGGCTACTAAATTTGGCGTTGCGGTCAATGTTTTCCTTTGAAATTTACTTTATTTGTCGTTATTATCCACTTCTTAACTTAAGCTTAACTTAAAGTTTTTTGCATATCGTTATCAACTTTTTATGCCTATTCTGCTTGAATTTGCTATGATCCCTGCGGTATGAGCTATATGTACCAGACCCGCTCCGGCAGGGTTTAGCACTCCAAGAGCGCCAAGAGCGGCTCCTAGCATATTTGTACTTGTGCCGATTTGGTAGTTTTGATTTACTACTTTAAGTGCGAATTTGCTTAGATCATAAAGCCTGATTATATCCATAGGCCTTGAGTTTGTTATGGCTATATTTGAAATTTCTATCGCGGCTTCACTTCCTCCGCTGGCAAAGGATACGCCCACATCCGCTTTGCTCATAGCAAGCGTATCGTTTACGCCGTCTCCTATCATTACGACTTTGCCGTGGGCTTTCAAATCCTCCACGATCTTAGCCTTATCATCAGGCATTAGCGAGTGATAAACTTCATCAAATTTAAATTTCTTTGCAAATGCGGTGGCTACCTTCTCGTCATCTCCCGTTAATAAAACGACCTTTTTTACGCCTCTGTTTTTTAAAGCCTGCACCGCTTCTACGCTTCCTTCTCTTATCTCGTGTTCATACGCCATAAAGCCTAGCACAACGCCGTCTTTTGCGAGATATACGATAGTGTTTGCATTGTTTTTAAATTTATCAACTTTAAAATTTACTCTTTTTATTCCGTGATTTTTGAGCAGATTTAAATTTCCAAGCAGATACTCGCTGTTTTCAAATGTCGCTTTTACGCCGAGGCCTGGCAAAATTTCGCTTTTAAATTTTGAATTTACGCTTATGCCAAGTGATTTTGTATATTCAAGGATTGAGACTGCAAGCGGGTGGGTGTTGTGGTATTCGCAGCTTGCCGCAATTTTGAAAAACTCCTCCTTGCTAACGCCTTTTTTAAGCTCAAAATGCACCAATACCGGCTTGCTTGTAGTTAAAGTGCCCGTTTTATCAAAGCAAAATACATCGCTTTGGCTGATATTTTCTAAAAATTCTCCGCCTTTTATGAGAATTCCGTCTTTTGTGGCTCTTGCTATGCCCGCACTTATTGCCGAGCTTGCCGCAAGCACGGTAGAGCAAGGACAGCTCATCACGATCATCACGCTAAAAGCTCTTAAAAACGAACCCGTCGCAAAAAACGTCCCAACGCTTAAAGCCGAGCCCAGCTTTAGCACGCGGCTAGCCAGCTTATCGGCGCTTAGCTCGCTTTGGCTTTTATTTGCAAGGCTTTTTTGCACTTCGCTAATCACTCTTGAAATATACGTTTCACTGCCCGTTGCGCTTACTTTGATGTATATTCTGCCTTTTTCAACGAGCGTATTTGCAAAGACGCTATCGTGTTTTTGTTTATAAACGCTCTCGCTTCGACCGTTTATGATAGCTTCGTTTATCTCCGCGCTTCCGTTTACGATAACTCCGTCGGCTACGATTTTCTCGCCGCTTCTACATACTATAATGTCTTTTTCTTTTATCTCTTCAAGCGGAATTTCCACTTCCAAATCCCCTTGTAGGACATACGCTTTTTTGGCATCTAAGCTTATTAAATTTTCAATCTCTCTGCGCGATTTGTTCGCCGTGTATTCTTCAAAGAGCATACTTCCTCTAAGTATGTAGATGATCTCAAATGCAGCTGTTACCTCTCCGCCTAAAATCGCGATAATAAGCGCAAATGCGATGAAGCTTTGAAGGCTGATTTTCTTCTCTTTTAGCTCGCTTAAGCCCTCTTTTAAAAGCGGGATGGAAAGATAGAGACTAAATGCGCCAAGAGCAAGTTTAGAGATAACGCCGATCGGAGTTAGCATGATATGCTCTTTAACGAAAATCACTCCTGCTATCAGAGTAAGGGCTGAAAATTTTAGAAGTTTAATTTTCCAGTTGGGTTTAGTATCCACGCTGCAAGGTAAGCAGGCTTTTGAAGCGCTTTTTGAAATCTTTTTGCTTTTATCTTTTAAGTTTGGTTTGTCTGCTAAATTTTGATCCGGGATTAAATTCGGAATGGCTCTTTTTAAATTTTTAAAAATTTCATCTAAATTTATCTTGCTCTCGTCAAAATGCAATATAAGCGAGTGGCAGTAGGGATTTAGCCTTAAATTTTTAACTTTATTTTGCAATATTTTTTCTATCTTGTCTATATTGACCGGGCTAAATTCTTTTGATTTTAGCCTCACGCGTCCATTTATTTTGGACTTTATAACTAAATTTGACATTGTGCGCAAACTCCGTAAAGTATCATTGTGTGTCCTTCGTTTTTAAATTCTCTCTCTTTGCAAATTTCATCTTGTCTTCGTTCTATCGTTTCATCGTAAAAGCTAGCTACTTTGCCGCATTTTATGCATATTATATGATCGTGATGCGATTTTAAATTTAGCTCAAATTTCTTAACTCCGCCTTCTTCAAAGCTTATGGCAAGAGCTATCTCTTCAAGAAAATTTAAAAATTGATAAATTGCCGTAAGGCTTATACTCTCTTCAAATTCATCCTTGAAAATAGCCTGTATATCGGCTGCACTTAAGTGCTCATCGCTGATATAAAGTATCTTTAGGATTCTTTCTTTTTGGATAGAATTTTTATAATTAAAGTCTTTTAAGAAAGCCGAAAATTTTGAATAGAATTTATCAAAATTTTGCATTGTGCTACTCTTTATGTTTGAAATTTTGAATTTTATTTGCAGAATTTATAATCGCTATCATAATTTATATTATAGTTAAGATAAGCTGATTTGGTTATAAAATTAAGAGTGACCCGGAAATATTTTGCGAATTTTAAGAATTATTAAAATAAGCGAATTTAAAGTTTCTTTTGGCATAATTCCGCAAAAACTTTTAAAGGGTGGAGTATGACGTACGATGAGCTTGAGCTAGACGCCGTGTTGCTGGAAGTTTTGGAAAATAGAGGCAGTTTTGAGTCAATGGATGATGAAGAGCTTTTTGAACTAATCGAAGAAGTTGCAAAATATACCGACGGCGATTACGAAGAGGCCTTTGAGTATATGACTCAATTTTCTCCAATCAATAAAAAAAGATTCGTTTCTCTTTATATGGTTTAGCCCGCGACTAAACCATATCTTCTAAATTTTAATCAAAATATTTTAGTATAACTTCTTTTAACTTTTGAGTGTATCTGCTCTCTTTTGGAGAGTTATTGTATATGTCTTCGATATTGTAGATTCTCTCATAGTAGTCATTTGTATCTTGATTATTTACTACGATGTTTGATACATTCATGCTAACGCCTACAAAAAGCCCCGAATTATCAGCAGGAGTAGTAGCCCAAGCCGAAATTTCAGGCAAATCTGTCATGACGCCTGTTTTAACACCCGATTTAAAAAACGAAGCATCTGCACTTACATCAATTGAACCTTTACCGTTTACCAGTCCGTCATACGATCTGCTTGATTTAAAAAGCAAAATTAAATCGCTTGACTGATATCCTGCCTGTACGCCAACGCCGGCACCTCTGTAATCGATAAACACAGGGCTACTCCACTCGTTATCATCGTTTCTTGCGACAAAAATTCCGCTTCCGCTATGACCGGTTATGATAACTCCGCCTTTTGTCATGTTTGGAATGATCGCGATTGCTTTAATATCTTTTAAATTGTAGCTTTTGTTTCCTCTTCCAAAGCTATCAAGTATATTAAGCGCTGTTCTTACTTTTTGATTTTGAGTAAGATCGGCAAGTCCGAATTGAAACATTACAAGCAGTCCAAGCGTAACTTTGAACAATCTATTCATATTGTTTTCCTTTTTTTGATAAACTAATTACATTATTATAGTATTTTTTTATTAAATTTAAAAATTATTTGCTAAATTTATATAAAGTGTTTACATGAAAAAGATTTTTTTAATAGTGGCAATATGCCTAAATTTGGTAGCTCAGAGCATTATAAACGGCGATGTTGAAATAGTTCAGATTGGTTCAAATTTTGCAGGAAATTTGAGTATCGACGGTAAAAAAAGAAGTTGGCATCCTCATCCAAAAGATAAAAATTTAAAATTTGCCATAGTTGCGGCAAGCTATCATAAAAAGGGCGAGGTGGTTTTAAAAAACGAGTTAAACGGCGAAATTACGAGTGTTATTTTTAAAGTGGAGCAAGGGGATTATAAAAAAGAAAAGATAAGCGTAGAGCCTTCAAAAGTAACTCCGCCAAAAGATGTCTTAGAAAGAATCGAAAAGGAGCGCAAAGAGGCTAGTAAAATTTATGCGACCTCTTCAAAAGGGCTTAAATTTAACTCCGAGTTTATTAGTCCCATGAGCTCTGTTATCACAAGCGAATTTGGAACTGCTAGAGTTTTTAACGATCTGGTTAAGAGCTATCATTCAGGAACCGATTTTCGTGCATCTATCGGCACTCCTGTAGTCTCTAGTAATGACGGTGTAGTCGTAATCGCCAAGGATAGATACTATGCCGGAGGCTCGGTTGTGATAGATCACGGAGAGGGAATTTATACGCAGTATTATCATTTAAGTAAGATTGACGTAAAGCTTGGCGCAAAGATAAAAAAGGGCGAGATAATCGGACTAAGCGGAGCTAGTGGCAGAGTTAGCGGTCCTCATCTTCATTTTGGCGTTATCGTAAACTCAGTGCAGGTAAATCCGATAAATTTCATCAAAAAGATAAACGCTCTTTTTTAGTTTGACGACTTAACTTTTTCTTCACAACTTCTTTTTAAAATCTTTTCATAACTTTTAAGGAGAAAATATGAAAAGATTAAAAATCATGAGTATATTAGTTGCTTTTAAAGCCTATTTATCGGCGAAATTTGACAAGGCTCAGTCGTGTGGATTTGCCAAAATGATAAAAAACGCCAATGCTAAGACTTTGGGCGAAATTTCATTTGAGATAGATAAAAGAGCGGCTAAGCTAAGAGTTGAAGCCGAGGCTTCAAAGCAAGACTTTAAGGCTGAGTTTGATAAAAAGATAGCCTCTATAAGCCAAGACGAGCAAGCGAAATTTAAAGAAAAATTTATCGCCAGCTACAATGAAAAAGTCTTAAATTTAAGCGTTAAAGAGGCAAACGAACTGGCACTTAAGCCTATAGAAATTTAATCCAAACAACACGGAATTTGACCGAAACTACTCGGTCAAATTTGACTTTCTTATAATCTTAAATTTACATACCAAATTTAACTAAAAAGATAAATTTAAATTCACACTATAGATTATTTTATAAATTTTGCTTAACTTTTTCTTCACAACTTTTCTTTATACTTCACTTACATTTCAACACAAGGAGAGAAGATGAAAAAGTTAGGTTTGATTGCGATACTAGTCGCGGGAAGTTTGTTTGCAGGCTCGATTAGCGATAGCTCAAATGAGCAGTTAAACAGCATGATAGCAGGTGCGGACGCAAAGACGCTAAGTGAAATTTCGTTTGAAATTAATAAGCGCGCAGGCAAGCTTGATTCGCAGATAGCGGATATAAGAGGCAACTTTAGAGAGCAGATGAGAAAGAAGATGTCTGCGATGAGTCCTGATGAGAGAGTAAAATTTATGCAAGAGTATAGAGCAATGATGAGCGATAAAATAGACGCTTTAAGTGTAAAAGAGGCTCGTGAAATGGGATTTTACGCCTATGGCGGAAGTCAAGGTAGCGGTCACGGCTGGCACTATAAATCAGGCAAAGGACACAAGATGAAAGCTTATCAAAACTGCAATCAAAATTTTAATTGCGGTATGAATCAAGCACAAGGAATGGGTATGAATAAAAACGGCGCGCAGGGATACGGTGCAGGCTTTGGCTGTATGTGGCAATAAATTTATGGCTCTTGCGTCCTTTGGCTCAAGAGCTTAAAGCTAAAATTTATGCTTTATTAAAACCAAAAATAGTAATATCCGTAAATTTAGCTTAAGGAGTAATGGTGGCTAAAATTTTAGTAGTTGAAGATGAGGCGATGCTGCTTGATATGATGTGTTCGTATCTTAGAAGCGAAAATTTTGAAGTAGAGGGTGTCAAAAGCTACAATGAGGCTTTGGATCTAGCCTATGAAAACAGCTTTGATCTATGGATATTTGACGTTAAAATCATCGGCGGCAACGGCTTTGAGCTGCTAAAAGAGCTAAGAGACGCTAGAAGACTCACTCCTTGCATATTTACTACATCTTTAAACACCATAAACGATCTTCAAAAGGGCTTTTTGAGCGGATGTGATGACTATATCAAAAAGCCTTTTGAGCTTAAAGAGCTGCTTTTGCGAGTCAATAACATCCTTAAAAGAACATTTGTGCATAACGTAAGAGAATTTGAAATGCTTGATGAAAATTTCAGCTTTGATATGAAGCAAGGAGTGCTCTATAAGGGCGAAGAGATAGTAACCATGCCTAAAAAACAAGCCAAACTTTTAACTCTTCTACTTAAAAACCGAGATAGGTTTATAAGCAGAGATGAAATTTATGAGCAAATTTGGGACTATGACGAGAGTCCAAGCGAGCTTAGTCTGCGCGTTTATATAACCGAACTGCGCAAAATTTTTGGCAAGGAGCGTATAGTAAGCGCATCAAAGCTGGGATATAGATATGTTTAAGAAACGCCATGTTTTGCCTATATTTTTGCTGTATTTTTTAACCAGCGTTGCGTTTTTGGTGTTTTTCGGCAAAGTTTTTTATGATAGAGAAAAACACTTCATAATGGACAAGGATGCATTTGATTTTAGGGATTTTAAGCGCGAACTTCAGATAAAACTTCACAACAACGGCGAGCTTGATGATGACGACTTTGACGATATGAAAGCTTATGTTGTAAATTTAAAAACGGGCGAAGTGATAGAAGATGACTTTAAGCCAAAGCAGGGTATGGGGCGTAACTACATGGATGGCGAAGAAAATGTCGTGCAGTTTAAAGTCCATGATAAAAAGGGTCAAAACGAGTATCTCGTAGCCATTAAGCGCGCTGATATTAAGGTTAAACTCTTAGCACTCAAGGCTCAAATTTTGCTCGTTTCGCTTGGAGTCTTGGCTGCGATCTTGCTAATAGCCTATCTTATCATCAGGCTATCTCTGCGCCCACTATACGCAAAGATAGAGTTTTTAGACGGATTTATCCGCGATACGACTCACGAGATAAACACTCCTTTAAGCGTGATTTTGATGAGTATAGAGCTATTTAAAACTGATCCTGAAAAATATCTTGGCAATATCAAAACCGCCGCGCATACGATATCAAATTTATACGAAGACCTTACGATCTTAAGATTAAATAAAAAATACGAAGAGAATGAGGAGGTAAATTTATCTCATGTCGTAAGCGAGAGGCTTGAGTTTTTCTCACTAAATTTAAAGCAAAAAAGCATAAATTTAACCGCCGATATCAAGGATGTCACGCTTGTAACTTCAAAATTTAAGGTGCGAAAGATAGTTGATAACCTTTTAAGTAACGCCGTGAAATACTCAAACGAAGGCGGAGATGTAAGCGTGAAGCTTGATAAAAAAGCTCTTGTTATCACAAATAGCGGACAGGGAATATCAAAAGAGAATTTGCCTCATATATTTGATCTTTACACGAGATTTGATGAGGCAAACGGAGGATTTGGCATAGGGCTTAATATCGTTAAGAAATTTTGCGACGAGCTGAAATTTAAAATAAGCTGTAAGAGCGGTAACGGCACGACGGAATTTAAAGTCGCCTTTTGATATGACTAGGTAAATTTCAAGTATTTTTAGCAGGTATCAGAGTAAAATTTATATGATATTTTTAGCTGTTTTGGCTAAATCTAAAGACCGTTTTTGGCGATGAAACTAACTGCTTAAAAGTTAAAATTCAACCAAATTTATAGCTTAAAGATGTAAAATAGCCTTTAAATTTTAACTTTAGAGCTTGTATGGACGATTTACAAATTTTTTTAATACCCGAATATATCGGTATCGCATCTGCGGCGGTTAGCGGGTTTTTGTTTGCGGTTAAGAGAAATTGCGACTGGCTTGGCATATTTGTTTCAGCACTACTGACGGCACTTGGCGGAGGATTTATGAGAGATACCATAGTATCTAGACCTCTATACTCATTTACTCACTACATGCCTTGCATTATAGTTATAGCCATGCTTGTTCTCTCCGCTCTTTTTAGGATTCACAAGCGTAGCGATATAGAGAAGAAATTCCTTTTTGTAACGACAGACGCCGTGGATCTGGTAAGCTTTTCTATCGTCGGAGCGATAATCGCCTTGCAGTATGGATATAATATCTTTGGAGTTGTTATGCTTGCGCTTTGCAACGGCGTAGGCGGCGGAATTTTGCGTGATGTTTTATTTAACGAAGTTCCTTGGTTTTTTAAAACGGGTCTTTACGCGACCGTTAGCATCGTAGTCGGTGCGGTCTATTTTGTGATGCATCATTTTGGATTTACTAATATATGGTGGATAATGGGGCTTTTTGCTTTCGGTATTGTTTTTAGGCTTTTGGCCTATTATAGGGGTTGGCACTTGCCAAGGCTTGATTAAAGGAGGATGAAATGTATCTTTTAGACACTTATGCGAGATTTGATTTTGGATTTGAGAGAGGAAACGGCTCTACGCTTTTTGATAAAAAGGGGCGAGATTATATAGATTTTGCTTCGGGTATCGGCGTAAATTCTCTTGGTCATGCAAATAAAAGCATAGTAAAAGCGATTAAAGAGCAGAGCCAAAAGATACTTCACAGCTCAAATTTATACGCTATAAAGCCTCAAGAAAAGCTCGCTAAAGCGATATCAAAGGAGCTTGGATTTAAGGCTTTTGGTTTCTTTTGTAATTCTGGTGCGGAGGCTAATGAGTGCGCCATAAAGCTAGCCAGAAAGTATGGTGCGACAAATTTTAAAGAGAAAAAATTTGAGATAATAACTCTTAAAAATTCATTTCACGGCAGAACTCTAGCTACTTTGAAGCTAACCGGACAGGATAAATTTCATCCTGAAATTTACGCTCCTTATATCGATGGCTTTAAATTTTACGGCAGTATCGGCGAGGTAATTGAAAATATAAGTGAAAAAACCGTTGCCGTTATGATCGAGCTTGTTCAAGGCGAGGGCGGTATAAACGCGCTTGATAAGAGCGAAGTAAAGCGCCTTGCAAAAGTTTTAAAAGAGAAAAAACTACTTCTTATAACCGATGAGGTTCAGTGCGGAGTGTATAGAACGGGCGAGTTCGTTACATCTAAGCTTTACGGTATAAAGCCTGATATCATCACCTTTGCCAAAGGGCTTGGCGGAGGAGTTCCTATCGGTGCTTGCGCTTGCAGGCATAGTGTATTTGCTCCCGGAGATCACGGATCTACTTTTGGCGGTAATTTTCTTGCTACTAGCACAGCACTTACCGTTTTAAGTGAGCTTAAAAAGATCAAAAAAAGCGGTAAGCTAGATGAAACGATAGAAAGTTTTAATGAAAATTTAGATGCCCTATGCTCCAAATTTCCTCAAATTTTTGATAAAAAAGAGGGTCTTGGACTAATGCTAGGACTTAGCTTAAAAGATGAAATTGATATATCAAAGCTTATAAATTTGGCAAATAAAAACCGTGTCTTGATATTAAAATCAGGAGTAAAAACGCTTAGATTTCTACCCTCCTTAAATATCAAAAAAAGCGAGATCAAAGAGGGATTTAAAAGGCTTACAAAGGCTATAAGTGAGTATAAAATTTAGCTCGTATTTTGATAATTGGCTAAATAAAAACTACTATAAAAACGGTGTTAATATAGGAAAAAATGGCGATTTTTACACATCCGTTAGCGTAGGGGGTCTATTTGGGGTTACGCTTGCTTATCATTTTTTAAATTTGCTTAAAAAGGGCGAATTCTCGTCAAATGCAAATATCGTTGAGATAGGCGCAAACGACGGCTCTATGATGGGCGATTTTATAAGCGGAATTTTTACTTTTCAGCCTGAAATTTTAAAAACTTTGAAATTTAACATCATAGAGCCTCACGCAAATTTGCGCAAAATCCAAACTCAAAATTTAAAGCAAAAATTTGGCGACGAGGTTACCATAAATCATTTTTTGCATTTAAAGGAGTGTAAATTTGATGAGGCGTTTTTCATCTCAAACGAACTATTTGACTGCTTTGCTTGCGAGGTAGCAGATGGCGATAAGATGCTTTACGTTAAGGATGATGAGCTATTTTGGGATAGTGCGGATAAAGAAATTTTGGCAATTTGCAAGAAATTTGAAATCACTAAAGGTGAGATCACAACCGGCTTAAGCGAATTTGCAAAAGATCTGGCAAATTCGGCACGCAAACTTAAGTTTATAACTTTTGATTACGGAGATATGGGCTCTAGAGGCGATATAACGCTTAGAATTTATAAAGAGCATAGAGTTTTTAGTCCGTTTGAGCTTGGAAATTTAAAAGAGTTTTTTGGAGTAAGCGACATAACTTATGATCTGAATTTCGCGCAGGTTAGGCAGGAATTTAAAGATTGCGGTTTTGATTTTAAAGGGTTTAAAAAACAGTCCGCAGCGATAGTGGATTTTGGCGGCGTGCAAGTGCTTGAATATGTGCTTAAAAACGGTGGCGAGAGCGCTTACAAAAGCTTCTTAAATCAGTTTAAGTTCCTAACTAGCCCTGAGTTTTTGGGCGAGAGGTTTAAGATGATAGAATTTGACAAAGGGATGAGATGAAATTTGTAACATTTTTTGACGGCTGTGTAAAAACGGGTATAATAAGTAGCGATAACGGGCTCATAAGCTTTGATGAAATAGGGCTTAAATTTAAAGATTTAAATGACTTTATAGAGCGTGCAAGCGATAAAGACTATGAGCTTTTAAGCGGTTTTGAGGCTCAAGCACGAGGGCTTAAGATTAGCGAGGCAAAGCTTCTTGCGCCTATCATAACGCCTCGTCAAGATATCATCTGTCTTGGCATAAATTACATGGATCACGCAGCCGAATCTGCAAAATTCAAAGGCGAAAAATTTGACGGCAAGCGCGAATATCCCGTTTATTTCTCAAAGAGAGTAAATGAGGCGGTGGGACATGGGGGCGAAATTTTAGCTCACGAAAGAGTAACGCAAAAGCTTGATTACGAGGTTGAGTTAGCTTTGATCATCAAAAAAGATGCTAAAAATGTAAGCGCAAAAGATGCTAAAGAGTATATCTTTGGCTACACGATATTAAATGATTTTAGTGCGCGAGATTTGCAAATTCGCCATAAGCAGTTTTATTTCGGCAAGTCGCTTGATACGCATTGCGCGATGGGCCCTGCGGTTATTACGGCTGATGAACTGGATAGCTCAAATTTGACCATAAAATGCTATGTAAACGGCGAGCTTAGACAGAATTCAAACACTTGTAATATGATATTTAACGAAAGATACGTGATAGAGGAGTTAAGTAGTGCTATGACGCTAAAAGCGGGCACTATAATATCTCTTGGCACACCAAGCGGAGTCGGCATGGGGTTTGAACCGCCTAAATTTCTAAAAAGCGGCGATGTGGTTCGTTGCGAGATAGAGGGTATCGGAGTGCTTGAAAATTTTATAAGCTAAATTTATACTCGCTATCGGATGATAAAACAAACCAGCATATACGCTTGCTTTGGCTAAAATTTAATCCGTCTATTGAGTAAAATTTGCGTTTATTTCCATCTTGTTTGACTATAATATCAACCTTATACGGCATAAAAGGAAGGCTTTTGAAGTGACATGAGACAACTTCATCTTTTGCTAACCTTGTCTCCTTTAAAAGCTTTGCAATGATAATTTTGTCATCGTAAATTTCAATATATCTGAAATTTAACTTATCAAAAAGATTATAAAGTAAAACCGTAGCTGAAACTACTCCCATGACAAGCTTTGCTCCATCGCTAAAGAGCATAAAGGATGTCGGAAACATAAGAAGTAAAAGTATAGGTGTGCAAGCTATAAATAAAGTAGTTTTATTTCTGCTATCAAGTCTGTATAAGAGCTTTGAGTTATTTTGCGAGTTCATTTTAATATAACTGCCGCAATAGCAAAGCCCCCGTCATGGCTTATACTTGCGTCTACTTGTGATATTTTAAAATTAGATTTAATTTTTTCTGAAAGTTTGATTTTTGGTGCGTTTTTTTCGGTTTTATAAATTTCTATATCAAAAAACGAACATTCATCGCCGATACCGCAACCAAGAGCCTTACTAACAGCTTCTTTAAGCGCGTAAAACCCTGCTAGAGTCGCATCGGTTTTTGCTAAAATGATCTCGTTTTCATTTAAAAAGCGTTTGGCAAACGCTTCGCCGTAACGCTTTTTAAGTCTTGAAATTCTCTCTATGGCAACGATATCAATCCCTATCATTGAACCACAAAGTCGGTAAAGTAGATATTTTTAAGATGACCGTCGGCAAGCACTTCGTTTATACGATCGACTATCTCGTCTTTTAGGCGATCTTTGCCCTTTATCGTGCTTACTTCCTCAAAGGTTTTAGACGACAGCGTTCTTACTATGATGTCTCTTATGAGGGGTTTTTTCTTGTCTATTTCAGGGGTTAATGCTTCGGCGTTTAGCTCCAGCTCGACCTTTGTTTTAAGAAATCTTGATCCGCTGTCGCTTAACAAATTTACGATAAATTGATCCATTGGATAGACAGGACCCATGTTTATATAGTCGGTTGAGCGCTTGATAGAAGCGTTTTTAGAAACCATTTGTCCTTGGGTTTGTCCGTCTTGCATACTGTTTGGTTGATCGTTACCGCTTAATACAAGATACGCGATAAGACCGCCTATAACTAAAAGCAATACCAAAACTATAATTATTATTATGAGAATGAAGCTATTTCCCTTTTTAGCTTGCTTTTCTTCCATCTCTTCAGCCATCAATACTCCTTTTTTTGTATAATTATATAACAAAATTTAAAAAATGAGAAAATATGATACATAAAACTAATGCGGCAAGAATTTTGGACGGTAAGAGTGTAGAGTATGAGCTGTTTGAGTATGAAGTTGATGAGAGTGATCTAAGCGCCGTTAGCGTAGCTTTAAAATGCGGAGCCGATATAACTCAAGTTTATAAAACGATAGTATGCGAGTGTGAGCCAAGAGGCTTTGTAGTGGCTTGTATACAGGGTGATTTAAGCTTGGATCTAAAAGCTTTGGCAAGAGCTAGTGGGCATAAACGTTGCGAGCTTTTAAATTTAAAAGATCTTGAGAGGATAACCGGTTACATCAGGGGCGGTTGCTCGCCGATCGGTATGAAAAAGACCTTTGATACATTTATCGATGAACGAGCTTTAAAGCAAAATTTCATTTATATAAGCGCAGGCATTAGAGGTAAGCAGTTACGACTCAATCCTTGCGACTTGATAGAGGCTGTGGGTATGAAAATAGCCTTGATAGCTAAATGATAATTAATAAAAAGATGATATAATCGGTTTTAATTTTTTAAATTTATTATATTTTAAAGAGAAGTGATTGATGCTGGAAGAAATTTTTAGAGAGTATGATATACGCGGTATTTTTGATAGAGATTTAAATGAAACCAGCGTAAAAGCGATCGGTCTGAATTTAGGTCGCGAAATGCTAAAAAGAGGCGCTAAAAACGTAAGCGTGGGATATGATGCCAGACTTAGCGCGGATGAAATTTTCGGCTGGCTTGTTAGCGGGTTAAACGGTGCCGGCATAGAAGTTTTTGATATCGGACTGCTTCCTACTCCGGTTGGCTATTTTAGCGTGTTTAACGACAAATTTGACGCAAATATCATGATAACCGGCTCTCATAATCCAAAAGAGTATAACGGATTTAAGATTACTATTTTTAAGGATAGCTATTTTGGCGCCGATCTTCAGAGGCTAAAAGATGATGTTATCTCTACGATAGAGGCTAAAACACAGATAAAAGATGATTTTGGAGCTATTAAATTCGATATCGCAAGCGAGTATAAGAAATTTATCATAGATCAGTTTGCGCACCTTAAAAATATGAAGCTAAAAATCATAATGGACTGTGCAAACGGAGCCGTAGGAGCTGTACTTCCTGAAATTTGCAAGAGTTTAAATTTGAATGCTGAAATTTTATACCCAAACCCTGACGGAAATTTTCCAAATCACCACCCCGATCCTAGCGAAGAGAAAAATTTAAAAGATATCAAAGAGGCCTTAAGAGGCGAATTTGAGATAGGATTTGGCTTTGACGGGGACGGCGATCGTATAGCTGTGCTTACTAAAAATCGCAACATAAAAGGCGATGAGCTAGCCTATCTATACTCGCTTGCCATGAAAAACCCACGCGTTTTGGGCGAGGTAAAATGCTCGCAAAATATGTATGATGAGATTGATAAAAACGGCGGCAAAAGCTTCATGGGTAAAACCGGTCATAGCAATATCAAAAAGGCTATGAAGGAGCTAAATATCGATATGGCGGCGGAAGTTAGCGGTCATATATTTTTTAAAGAGCGATATTTTGGATTTGATGATGCTTTGTATGCTATGTTTAGGGTGCTTGAACTTATACAAAAGGGCATAAATTTAGACGCAGAGCTTGATAAGCTTCCAAAGGTTTACAGCACGGACGAGATTAAGATTAGCACGACAGAGGGTGAAAAATTTAAGATAATTGAAAATTTAAAAATCAGACTTCAAGATAACTTGCAAGAGCTTCCAGAGATAAAAGAGATTATCGATATAGACGGTGTTCGCGTTAGATTTGATGATGGTTGGGCGCTTGTAAGAGCTTCAAATACTACTCCGGTTATAGTTACTAGATTTGAAGCTAAGGATGAGCAAACGCTTGCAAAACTTCAAAATGCTTTTTTAAACTTAGTAGAAAATATAAAAAATAATACTTAATAATTACATCCACTCTAAAACCTGTGTGATATCGCTTGTTGTGAAGCATTTAAGACCTTGATTATCAAGCGGTTTTGAAGGGATGATGGCGTTTTTAAATTTTTGTGTTTTTGCCTCTTTTAGTCGTTGATCTAGGTTAAAAACTTCCCTTATTTCGCCGTTTAGACTAAGTTCGCCTATAAATACGCTTTCTTTGCTAATCGGGCGATTTTTAAAGCTGCTTATGATAGCCGCTATTACCGCCAAATCCGCTGCCGTTTCACTCACTTTAACTCCGCCTGAAACGTTTATAAACACATCATAATGCCCAAGCGGAATTTCTAGCTTTCGCTCAAGTAGCGCTAAAAGCATATCAAGGCGATTTTTTTCATAGCCTGTGCTACTTCGTTTAGGATAGCTGCTTTCGCATACCAAGGCTTGAATTTCAACACTTAGCGCGCGTGAACCCTCCATTATGATAGTTATTGCCGAGCCGCTAACTGCTTTTCCTCGAGTAAAAAATTTGCTTGAGATATCGTTTGCGCTGATTAATCCTTGAGAACTCATCTCAAAAATCCCGACTTCGCTAGTTGAGCCAAATCGGTTTTTAAACCCTCTTAGTATCCTAAGCTCTCTGCTTGCGTCGCCTTCAAAATAAAGCACGACATCAACCATATGCTCTAGAATTCTAGGACCTGCTATGGAGCCGTCCTTGGTGATGTGTCCGATGATAAAAACACAGATATTTTCGTTTTTGGCTAGGCGCATTAGCTCAAAAGTTATCTCGCGTACTTGCGATACGGAGCCTGGAGCCGAGGCGATCTTTTCGGAGTATAGTGTTTGTATCGAGTCTATAACAAGTACCTTGTAATCATTTTTTCTGATTTCGGCCATAATGTTTTCAAGTAAAATTTCAGTGAGCAGAAAAAGCCCGTCTTTTACGGCATTTAACCTATCGGCTCTGATTTTTATCTGACTTGCGCTCTCTTCGCCGCTTACGTAAAGAGTCTTTTTGTTTTGAGAGGCTAAATTCGAAGCTATTTTTAAAAGAAGCGTTGATTTGCCTATGCCGGGACTTCCTCCAATTAGTACTAAAGAACCCTCCACGACGCCTCCGCCAAGCACTAAATCAAGCTCTTTATCCTGAGTGCTTATGCGTGAAATTTGCTCTATCTTTATATCTTTTATCTCTTTTGCAAGAGCTGGAGAATTTGATGTTTTTGAAATTTCATCCAGTACTTTAATCTGAGTCTTGCTAAGCTCTAAAAAACTATCCCAAGAGCCACATTCAGGGCACTTGCCTACCCATTTACTTTGCTGATTTCCACACGCTTGACATTCAAAAATAGTTTTTGCTTTAGCCATTTTTATCCTTTTTGTCGATTATACTTAACCTTTTATAAAATTTACGAAAATAGTGAATTTAAATTTTTGTATTCTTAAATTTGTTTAATCAAAATTTACACAAATTTCATTTATCTATTTCAAAACGAAACATAGTTTTAATAAATTTTAATAAAATAGCACCAAAATAAATTTATTTTAAACTTAATAAAAATAAAATTAACGGTTAAAGTTTTTGAAATGGAGGTTTTTATGAAACCCGGATTAAGTAAAAATCAGTTTTTGGTTATCTCATTAACGCTTTTTGCCATGTTTTTTGGTGCGGGCAATTTCATCTTCCCGCCGACTTTGGGTAAGGATGCGGGAGAGAATTTTTATATAGCTATTATGTTTTTTTGCGCTACCGCGGTTCTTTTACCCGTTCTTGGGGTTGCAGGCATAGCAAGAGCTAAGGGTTTGCAAAATTTAGTTAGACGCATAGATCCCGTTTTTGCGATAGTTTTTACGGTTCTTTTGTATCTTACGATAGGGCCTCTTTTTGCCATACCAAGAGCGGCTAATATGCCTTTTGATATAGCGATTAAGCCGTTTATAGAGGCTAGTAATCTTCAAATTTGGCTCTTTGTATATTCGGCGGCCTATTTTGCGCTTAATTACTATGTATGTTTAAATCCTTCAAGGCTTGTTAAACTGCTTGGAAGATACCTTACGCCTTTGCTTTTGGTACTTATACTTTTGCTTTTTGGGGCAGGATTTTTATACCCTATCGGAGAATTCGGAACGGCAGTGGGAGAGTATACCAATCACGCCGCATCAAAGGGATTTGTGGAGGGTTATCAGACTATGGATGCTTTAGCTTCGCTTGCCTTTGGTATCATCGTAATTAACGCTATCAAAGATAACGGAGTTCATGATGAGCGTCATATGGTCGTTTCTACGATTAAGGCCGGAATGATGGCGGGAATTATTTTGATGGTGATATATCTTATGCTTGGATATCTTGGTGCAACTTCAGCCGAGTTATTTAAGGATACTACTGAAATAAACGGTGCGGCTCTTTTGTCAAAAGTCAGCGATTATTACTTCGGTAAGATAGGTGTCGTTATACTGGGTTCTGCATTTTTTCTAGCCTGCCTAACTACCACTCTTGGGCTTATAACTTCTGCGAGCGAGTATTTTGAGGAGCTTACAAACGGCAAAGTGAAATATAAAATTTGGGTTGTTTTGTGGTGTTTAATAGGCTTTGGCGTGGCAAATTTCGGTCTTACTACCATTATAAAAGGCAGCATCCCCGTTCTTGTCGCAATATATCCTATAGCAATTATCTTGATAATTCTTTCGCTTATTAATCCTATTATCGACTCAAGCAAGCTTGTATATCGCTCTTGCGTCTATACTTGCGTTGTCGTTGGGCTAGTAAACGGACTTGATATCATAGGCGTATCTATACCGCTTTTAACTCCGTTTGTAAAAACTATGCCTTTTTATGACGCAATGCTCGGATGGATAGTGCCTAGCCTTGTTATTTTTGCTATAAGTTACGTTGCTTATCTGATGTTTGAAAAAAGAGAGGGAAGCTTTTAAAATTTAGCCGATTTGTCGGCTAAATTTTACTTCTTATGATTAATTTATCAACTTTAAATTTCATCTAGTTTTTTAGATTATTAATCTTTTTATAAAAATTTAATTACGTTTTAAAACGAGCTTAGCAGGTTGATATTTTATTGATCTTAATTAGACTTGCGTAAAATACAATTTATAGTCAAATTTAGATATTTGCATCCATGGCTAGCAGAGGAAGGATTAATTTTGGCATGCAAATAAAATTAGCCTTAATTTATTTTTGTTACACAAAATTTTGATAGCTAAAATTTCAGCTATACATCTCGTCTACTAAGGTGTCCACGAATTCGTTAGGCTCAAATTTAACTAGATCGTTCATGCTTTCACCGACTCCGATGTAGAGTATAGGTAGTTCAAGCTCTCTTGCTACTCCAAACAGCGCTCCGCCCTTAGGCGTGCCGTCAAGTTTTGTGATGATAACGCCGTCAAGCTTAACTATGTCGTTAAACGCCTTAGCTTGAGCAACTCCGGCATTGCCTTGAGTGCCGTCAAGCACCAAAATTTTACGATGAGGCGCGTTTTCATAAGCTCTAGCACTTATTCGAACTATCTTGCTAAGCTCATTTGCCAAATTTGTCTGATTTTGAAGTCTGCCGGCGGTATCTAAAAGTACGTTATCTATGTTTTTTGCGAGTGCTGAAGAGATAGTATCAAAAGCGACCGCTGAAGGATCATGCCCTTGGCTTGTAGCTATGATAGGAACTTCTATGCGTTTTGCCCACTGTTTTAGCTGTTCGATTGCTCCTGCTCTAAATGTATCGCAAGCTCCTAAAATAACGCTTTTATTAGAAGTTTTGTATAAATTTGCAAGTTTTGCGATGGTTGTAGTTTTACCCGCACCATTTACGCCTAAAATAAGCTCCACAAAGGGCTTATCCGGCTTTATCTCCGCGACGTTTTCGTATATGAAATAGTTCTTTAAAATTCTCTTTAGATCATCTTTTTTAACCTCGTCTTGAGGCGGAAGATAATAGATGATCTCTTCGACTATCTCGTAGCTTACGTCAGCTTCTAAAAGCATATCTTCTAAAATTTCTTTTGAAATTTTTTTATCCGCCGGTCTTGAAGAGCGAATCGCCTCAAGTGTTTTGTCAAGCCCCTTTTTAAAAAACCCAAACATCAGTTAATCACCTTGCTTATATCGCTTTCTAGCATCTCTTCAGGAACCAGCCCTACGTAGTGAGTTGCGTATGTCCCGTCCGGCTTATAAAGCACCATATACGGTATGCCGACAACTCCGCCTAAAGACTTTGCGAAGTGGAAGTTGTTCGCGCCGTAAGTTATATCAAATTTTACCTTGTAATGCTTAGCAAACGCTTCAATCTCGTCTTTTGCCTTATCCTCCATCAAAATGCTTATGATTTTAAGCTTGCCTTTAAATTTATCTTGCAAGTTGTTTAAGTGCGGTATCTCTGCCTTACAAGGAGGGCACCAAGTGGCAAAAAAGTTAAAAAGTATCGCCTGATCATTTCCTTCAACCTTGACTCCGCGATCAAATTTTTGAAGTTTTATCTTCTCTTCGTTTAAAAACGTAAGCTCAAATGGATCGTTTGAAGTTGCGTCATCTTTTTTGGCTGTCTCTTTTTTAACTTCTTGCTTTTGCTCTTCTTTTATTTCCGCTTGTTTTACCTCTTGATTTGTCTGGTTATCGCTCTGTTTTATCTCTTTGAATTCGCTTGTTTTGGCTGATTGCACACTTGGAGTATTGCTGCTTGATTTTTTATCGTCCCCGCTGCAACCGCTTACAAAAAATATTAAAAATGTTATAATCAGTAGTCTGAATTTCATATGGTTTCCTGTTGTTAAATTTGAAGTTCAGCGTGAATTATACATTACTTTCATAAAATGAGTGTTAAATTTTGCAAAAAGAAAATTTTAGAAAAGATAGCAGAACAAGAATAAAAAGAGAGCTTAAATTCAAGGCTAAGTCATCGCATTATAAGATGTTTGAGCCGCTATTAAATTTGCTTGACGAGTTAAGACCTAAGCGAATTTTGATATTTACTCCTCTGCCGTCCGAGCCGAATTTGCAAATTTTAAAGAGAAAATTATGTAAAAAATATGAAATTTTTATTCCGTTTATGTTTGATATTAGTTTAAAAATGGTAAAATCAAAACTTCCGCTAAGGCGTTCAAAATTTGGGATTAAAGAGCCTATCTCGCCTAAATTTTTAAACAAGCGGATAGACGTAGCTATCGTTCCCGTCCTTGGGGTTGACGGAAATATGGCTAGGATAGGGCACGGAAAAGGTTTTTATGATAGATTTTTTAGTGATTTACCTTACCGACCTATTGTGATATTTGTTCAGATTAAAGAGAATTTTATCGATAAAATCATCACTCAAAATCACGATATCCAAGGTGATTTTTACATTACCCCTACCAAAAATTATATAAAAAGAGGAACTTATGATAGAAGTTTTAGTAGGATTAGGAGCAGGTGCGGTGGGCGTTGGTGCAGGATATCTTGTCGCCAAAAAGATAAATGACGCAAACTATAATATATTTTTAGAACAGGCAAAAGCAAAAGCAAAGGCAATCGAGTATGAGGCGGAATTAACGCTTAAAAACTCTAAAATTTCAGTTCAAGAGGCTGAATTTGAAGCCAAGAAAAAATATGACGATAAGACAATTAAGCTACAAAAAGAGTACGGGCAGAAATTTGATGAGCTTGGCAAGAGAGAGCAGGCTCTTTTAAACGAACAAGAAATTTTAAAAGAGAGCAAAGACGAGCTTGAAAGATCAAAAACCGAAGCTAAAAATTTATACGAAGAGGGCGTAAATTTAAAGGTAAGCTATCAAGCTAAACTGCAAGAAGCGCTTAAGGTACTTGAGCATGCGGCGGGTTTAACAGAAGAAGAGGCTCGTGAAGTCGTGCTTAAGAAGGTTGAAGAAAAGAGTCGCGCAGATATCGCTCATATCGTAAGAAAACATGAAGAAGAGGCTAAAAGAGAAGCTAAAAAGAGGGTAAATTACATCCTTGCTCAGGCTACTTCGCGCTTTGCGGGCGAATTTGCGGCTGAGAGACTAATTAATGTCGTAAATATCAAAAACGATGAGCTAAAGGGCAGAATCATCGGAAAAGAGGGGCGAAACATCAAGACCCTTGAGATGGTTTTAGGCGTTGATATCATAATTGACGATACTCCTAACGCGATTATATTAAGCAGCTTTAATCTTTACAGACGCGCAATCGCCACGAGAGTCATAGAGCTTTTGGTGGAAGACGGACGAATTCAGCCTGCAAGAATTGAGGATATACATAAAAAAGTATGCGAAGAATTTGAAGCCAGCATAATGGAAGAGGGCGAAAATATAGTAATAGATCTTGGTCTTAGCAAGATGCATCCTGAGATCGTAAAGCTAATAGGCAAGCTCAAATTTAGAGCTAGCTACGGACAAAACGCACTTGCACATAGTCTTGAAGTGGCTCATCTTGCAGGTATCATAGCTGCAGAAACGGGCGGAGATGAGAAGCTTGCAAAAAGAGCGGGAATTCTTCATGATATAGGCAAGGCTTTAACTCACGAATACGAGGGAAGCCACGTTGATTTGGGTGCTGAAATTTGCAAACGCTATAAAGAACACCCTGTCGTTATAAATGCTATATATGCTCACCACGGTCATGAAGAGGCAACAAGCGTAGAGAGCGCTGCCGTTTGTGCGGCCGACTGCTTAAGCGCGGCGCGTCCGGGTGCTAGAAGAGAGGTTCTTGAAAGCTTCTTAAAACGCGTTGAAGAGATAGAAAATATCGCAAAAAGCAAAGAGGGTATCAAGCAAGCTTATGCTATCAACGCAGGACGTGAAATTCGCGTTATAGCCAATGCAAAACTTATAAATGACGATGAAGCGGTACTTGTAGCTAAAGAGATAGCGCAAGAGATCGAGGATAAGGTTCAGTATCCGGGCGAAATAAAAGTAAATGTCATTAGAGAAGTTCGTGCGGTTGATTACGCTAAGTAAGGTATTTGATGAAGAAAATTTTACTGATAATTTTTAGTGCGATTTTGCTCTTTGCAAACGATGAACTTGTGCTTGACGCCTCAAATTCATTTACCTTAACGATGAGAAAAAACAGCTCCGCTCCGACAAAGGCGCTTATGCAAAACGCAAAGGCGGTAGTTGTATTTCCTAGTGTGAAAAAAATAGGTCTGGTTCTTGGCGGTATGCACGGCAAGGGTATAATGGTGCTGGGCAATCCTTACTCGCCAAGCGAGCTTGTGCCAGTAGAGATAAGCGGTGGAAGTATAGGGCTTCAGATAGGTTATGAAAACAGCTCTCTAGTGCTATTTATAATGAAAGATAGCCTTATAGAAGATATCAAGCAAGGAAAAATAACCATAGAGGCTGGAGCTTCGTTTGCGTTTGGAGATATAGGCGATAACTACGCTAAGATGAGCGATTTTAGCTTTTCAAGCAGTATATATGCCTACGCAAGCAATGATGGATTTTTCGCAGGAGCAAGCTTTGGTGGGGCAGTAATATCAAAAAGCAACGAAAGCTCTCCTAAGATGGACTCATACGGCTTTTCATCTTTGATGAACGCTTTTTCTAAATTTTAAGGATAGCTCTTGCAAGATATGCTCACATCGCTATCCACTTATGGATATATAGTTTTATTTTTGTACTCTCTTGGCGGCGGTATGATTGCCATCATCGCCGCAGGGGTTTTGAGTTATGCCGGGAAAATGGATTTAAGCGTAAGTATCGTGGTTGCAACAGCAGCAAACACCATAGGTGATATGATGCTTTTTTATGTAGGCCGCTACAACAAACAAGCCGTTATGCCCTATCTTGCAAACCATAAACGCAAGCTTGCATACTCGCATATTTTGATGAAAAGACACGGGGATAAAGTGATATTTATGCAAAAATTTGTTTATGGCATAAAGACCTTGGTCCCTATCGCTATAGGTCTTACGAAATATCCTGTGGTCAAATTTGGTGTTTTAAATTTGCTTGCCTCTATCCTCTGGGCTATTGCGCTTGGTGTGGGAAGCTTTTATATGGGTGAAATTTTTATAAATATAGGCTCGTATTTCGGCTCGCACGGCTGGATTATGCCTATTGTTATGTTTGTGCTTTTGGGTTCTATTTGGTTTTATCTGCAACAAGTAACTAAAAAAAAGGAAAAAAATTGAAGAAAATTTTAATATTTGTAACGGTTTTGGCTGCTTTGATATTTGGAGGGCTTAAATTTTACTCTATGAAAGTGGAGGAGAAATTTTATAGCGTTCTTAATAGTATAAAGAGTGTAGAGGCTGTTGCGGTAGAAAATGAGAAATTTAGCGGAGGATTTTTTGCTTCTAACGGAAATTTTGATGTTGTTATCAAAAAAGATAGCATAAACAATCTTTTTGCTCTTAATAAAGAAGATGGTCTTAAGGAGGATTTAAAACTTAAAATCACTTCTTCTATAAGTCATGGAGTTTCAAATTTGATAAATGGAATTGAAACTATCGGTGATGTAGAGCTAGCAAGCGAAAATTTAAAAGATGTATCAAATAAAATTTTTGACACTGCCAAGCCTCTTAAATTTAAAGTGATCGAAAAGATAGGCGGAGATAAAAACGCCCGTTTCGAGCTTGTTAAGATAGACAAAGAAGCCGATGGAGTTAAATTTAATATGGCTGATACCTTTATGGATTTTAAGCTTGATGATACTTATAAAATTTTGCAGAGCAAAATTTCAAATGACTTTATAAAAGTTAATGACGATTCTATGGATATTACTTTCGAGGGTATCCATTATGATGTTAAATACGAAAAACCTCTTGATATCTCAAGTCTTGCAAACTATACTTTCGCCAATGATGTCGCTAAGACCAATATCAAAAAAATAGGCTTAAATTTTATGCAAAATTCGCTAGATATAAGCGACATATTTAGTGATACTAAACTGATAACAGACAGCCAAACTATAGCTCAGGTTGATAGCACTAAAATTTCTAAAATCAAGTATGATGATATAGAGCTTGTTGATTTTGTTATAGATACAAGAGTTGAGAATATCGATAAAAAATCCATAGAAGGTATTTTAAATTCTAAAGTTAAAGATGACGAACTGTATTTTCAAGAGCTTCAAAATATGTTTCAAACGATACTTCAAAGAGGACCTAAGCTCGTGTTTGAAAAGCTAAATTTTAAGAATAGCGACAATAAAACCTATGAGTCGAATTTGGAAATTTCATTAGATCCTTCAAGCGGGCAAGATTTTTCTATGATGTACAATATTATGAGAATTTTAAATTTAAACGGATATATTAAGATAGACACTACGCCTGGTGAATTTCTGTTTAAAAATTTACAGGATCAAAAGGCTATGATTGATCAAAGCTTGCTTGATAGTGGAGTTTTTGTGCAAAACGGCAATAGCTATGAATCTAAATTTAACTACAATAAACGCACTCAGGATATTATTTTTAACAATAAAATTTCTCTTAAAACTTTTTTAGCTACGATGTTTTAATAAATTTTATAAATTTGCACGCTTAGACTAGTTTTTTATCTTAGTTTAAGCGTGATTTCTATATACTTCAATTTCCGCTTCACAAAAACGGATAACAACAATTAAACTAAAATTTAATCGTCATGTTCTCTAACTTAACATTGTTAAACTAATTAGTCAATCTTTGAAATCTAAACAAGTGATCGATTGAGCCAATTTAC